>NZ_VIKY01000268.1:0-1377 GCF_009711925.1 Dolichospermum sp. UHCC 0352
TGACTCCTGACTCCTGACTCCTGACTCCTACTAAACCTAATGGTGTACTTGAATTAATCGCTGTTTGAGCCGTTCTGCCGCACCGGAATCAACTAAACAACCTTTTTCCAATAAAAAAGCACCATCACAGTAATTTAACTCTTCTAACCGATGAGTTACCCACAAAGCCGTAATCCCGCGACTTTTAACTAAATTACGCACACTAGCTACTAAATCGAGTTGACTATCTGGATCTAGTAAAGCAGTGGGTTCATCTAATAATAAAACATCACAGTGACGAGCGATCGCTCCAGCAATAGCCACCCGTTGTTTTTGTCCCCCAGAAAGGGCGTAAATAGGTCGTCGCTGTAGAGACAATAAATTTACTGCCCCCAAAGCTTCCTCAACCCTAGCCTTCACCATAGCAGGTTGTAACTTTTCCGCCACCAAACCAAAAGCCACATCTGCCCCAACCGTTGGCATTACCAATTGATGATCAGGATTTTGGAACACAAAACCAACAGGAGGTGAAACCATAACTTCCCCAGATTGAGGAGCTAGTAAACCCGCTATTAATCTCAGAAGCGTAGATTTACCACTGCCATTGGTCCCCAAAAGCATCCAAAACTCACCTTTAGGTACTTGAAGAGAGCAAGATTTGATCACTTGCTCCCCATTAGGCCAAAAGAAGTTTAAATTATTAACTTCAATGCCCACTGCTGTCATGTTTACACCTTGGGTTACTCAGCACTAAAAGCAGCAAAGCCAGGCGCTCTACCACTGCTAGTAGCTGCACTATCTTTTTGGATAATCTGGACTCCCGAAATTTCACTAGCACGAACAGCAATTTTTTTCTCTGTTTTGCCTTCGCACTTGAGTTCCACAAGATCAGGATTACCAGAGCGCATGGCTGCCAAAATTAGCTGATAAACAGCTTCGGCATCTTCAGTAGACTTGCGTTGTACTGATATAGGGAAAGCAGTATTTCTGATGCTTAAGTCAATGGTAAACATTTAGAATTAATGAATTTTCACTTTAAAACCCATTCTAGCGTCATTAGTCAGTTGTCAGTTGCTAAGAAATTTTTCCCTACTTTCCTACCTTCCAATTCTCAAATAAAATTTTTTTTCTCGTCCACTGGCAAAATTAGAGATTTTCACCTATTATGATAGAAAGCGTAAAAAATTGTAAACTAGATTGACAATCTGGTTAATTTTGTGTAGGCGGCTCATATTCGCCATCTATAAACGCATAAAATCCGTAATTATAAAACATTTTGGAGATTTGCTCTCATGACCATCGCAGTTGGACGCGCCCCCAGTAGAGGGTGGTTTGACGTATTAGACGACTGGCTAAAGCGCGATCGCTTCGTATTCGTAGGTTGGTCAGGAATATTAT
>NZ_VIKY01000269.1:0-344 GCF_009711925.1 Dolichospermum sp. UHCC 0352
ATAAAAATATCCCTCAGAAGGCGTTAGCTGATTTACGCCAGGCTTGGGATAGGTGGTTCAAAAAAACATCAAAACAACCACGATTCAAGAAAAAAGGGCAACACGATTCTTTCTATTTAGAATCAGGAACTAAGGCGAAACCAGCAATTAAAAATGATGGTAAAAGAATTAAATTACCGTCAATTGGCTGGGTAGGTTTAGCAGAACCTTTACCGATTACAGTAACTCATAATTGCGTGATTTCTAGACAGGCTGATAAATGGTTTATTTCTGTTAAATACGAAGTTGAAAAACCTCCTATACTTGCAGACAGACCGACCATCGGCGTTGACGTAGGAATAAAG
>NZ_VIKY01000270.1:0-33614 GCF_009711925.1 Dolichospermum sp. UHCC 0352
CAATTACCAATTACCAATTACCAATTACTATGCTAGGTACATTTCAACAAAGCCAAATCCGTATTGAAATCGCAGCATCAGCCAATGCCATTCATGACAGTATTTTGCATCCTGCACAACTAAAAAAATGGCTATTGGGGCAAAGTTTCCCCCCAGAAATGCCCACAGAATTACCGTCAGGATTTGAATTTACTACTCACACAGGGCCCATATCCATTCATCATCGAGTAGACGTAGTAAAACCCAATTGTCTGCGCTTACTACTGAGTGGAGGCATTGACGGCTTTCACGAATGGTACTGGGGAGAAGGCTGGATACAATCCCGTTTAGAAGGCATATCCATCCTACCCCTAAACTTAGGACAAACCCTGAGCTTAGTCAGCTTACGCCAATTCTTAACCACAATCAAGTAATTCTTCCATTCTTTGCGCCTTTGCTCCTTTGCGACTTTGCGCGAAAAATACTAATTAACAATTTCAGACACCCATAAAAGCACTACCCCCACCGCCAAAACACACATAATTCCTGTTAACCCCGCGAGGGGTTTTTTATTGATACCTGTCACCCATGCAGAAACTTTATCCGTATAGGTGATTAATCCTGCTGTATCTATAGTAGCGATCGCCCATACCCAACCAGCATGAAGTCCCCAAGCTATCCCTAAATTATGCCCATCAGCTAATCTGGCTAATACCAATACCATACCCATGAGCCATAATCCAGGCAGTTGAGGAAGAGTTTCTGTTTGTTCCCAGACCAAATGTAAGACAGCAAAAATCAAGCTAGAAATAATTGCAGCTAACCAAATTGAATAATTCTGTTCTAATTGAGTGAATATAAAGCCCCGAAATACCAGTTCTTCGATTCCCCCCACAAACAAAGCCACTAGGGAAATTGTCAATAAACTAGATGGTATTAACTTGAGATGAGATTTTTCTAAATAGCACCAACCGGCGCAAATTTGCCCAAAAAATACGGTAGCTAGACTGAAAACACCCAAGCCAAAACCTAGCAATAAAGAAGCGAAAATAGAAACTTCCCCTACTAATCCATAATCAGGGAAAGAACCTAATTTCAACCATTGAAATCCCCAGAGAATTAGGGGTACTAATAAATAGAGAGATACTAATAAAGGAATTTTTTGCTCAGGTTGTAAAGATTTATGTATTTGCCAATTTAAGGTAATGGCTAAAATTGCTACCAATGGCAACCAGCAACCTATCCAAACCATAAAAAAAGCCATGACCAAAAATACTGGTGTATCTTTGATAAACTCCAGCAAAGGATTGGCCGATAACTCTAAAAATGACAGCGCAATAGACATAAAAAACATGACTAACTTCCTGCAACAACAGATTTCTTGATTATTCATCAAGACTCTACTAGAATTTGTGACTAATGGAAGAGGCCAAAACGTTTTTTATGTCTTATGCCACTGAAATTATTTAACTACAGCTACTAATTAGCGGTAGCTTTAGGGATAAATTTTTCAGCATTAAGGGAAAAACTAGCCCTGATAGGTGAAAAAATTTATTCTTCTGCGTCTGATTCATCAGCACCATCATCTGACTGGGTTAATTGTTTGTCACCTTCACCAAGTTGAATTAAGTGAATATGTTTGTAACCTAGTCTAATTTCAAATTCATCACCGGGCTTTAGGTTCATCGCTTTGGTGTAAGTTGCACCAATCACAATTTGACCATTTTGATGAACACTAACCCGGTATGTCGGTTCGCGGCCACGTCCATCTTTTGGTGCTTCTGGGCTGAGGGGAATGCCTCTAGCTGACAATAAAGCATCATAAAAATCTGTTAAATTAACCCGAACTTGGCTATTTTTAGTAACGGTGTAATAACCACATTGCTTTGCTCTTTCCCGACGTGGTAAAGTGGAAAGTTCTTTAACTTTCGCTAGTAATGTTTTTCCAGTTAATGGGGCAGTTGCGGTTTCAGCCATTATGTTCTAATTTTCCTTAATCTCTTCAAATTGATAGCGTAGCATGGCGTTAGCCATTTAAAAATTTTCTTGTGAGTCCAGTATTGAGCAATCAGCGCAACTGGACTTCAGAAATAAACAAAACATGAGGGTGATGGGTGAATTCCTGCTGATATGGAAGCAACGAATGACTCTATCATAGTTATCTATAATAGGTTTCTAAGTCATAGTTACCACAAACATTTATTTCAGTAATTTTACTGCGCTTTTAACCATCATTGGCCATCAGAAATTAAATTATTTTCTCTTTGGGCGCTGTTGTATCGGTGTAACTTCAAGCCACCTTTACAAATCAGGTTAGTTCTACTCCAAAAAAGTCGTAGAGCCAATAAATTACAGGTTTTTCACATTCACTGCCAATCTTACTTGCTTTTGAGTTATCGGCTTGCACCTAATTCTCTTCTTTAGCTGAAGATAGCATAGTATTTGTATGTGGTCTAACGAACATACACCCTTTTATTCTGCCAGTAGAGACATGAATTTTCCAGTCTCTACATTACGAGTAAACTTAGAAGTGTTAGCCGCGCTTATGCGGTTATTGTCTCTAATTTTGTTAGTTCGTAATTTTCTATTAAATACTAGCATGAAATAATAATAGCAAAATATTTTTTGAATTTAAAATTCATATTTCGGTTAAATTTTGATCTCACGCGCTGGAGTTGAGGAGGTAAAATGCAGTAGAGATTTTCCCAAGGCTTCATACTGTCATGAGGAGAATGTCAAGACTTTTATGAAAGTTAATCTAATTCCGACTAGCTTTCTTGGAGTGAATCAGTTAAATTCTAGAGTTTCTATGGCTTCGCTACGCCAGCTATCAGTGACTAGAAACAAAAACCGGGGTGGAAAATCCCCATTATTGATCACCGTCAGATTCAAAGCTCTCGTCAGATTATCTACGTCTGTCTAGGGGAAGAATAAATTTACCACATCTATGGGGTATTTGATAGCCATGAGGAAAGATGTTCACTTGCTTTAACACTTCTATATATTTAAAGATGTAGAATTTTGATAACTAGGGCTTGACGAAAGAAGTATTAAGTGTAAAGGATTAAGGGTGAAGGCTGCGGTCAAGTCAAGCATAAGAGAAAATGTCTGTTTATACTTCATGCTTTGGACTTCATCCCTCCCTAGCTTCATGATTTTGAGGTGGGTAAGGCATAGAGAAGATTTGAACCCAAGATTTGGATTGATAATAATGGAAGTTATTTTTAAGATTACTCGACAACAAGAAAATTCTCATCCTGTTTTCAAATCCTACGTTTTGGAGGTAGAACCAGGGAATACTATCCTGGATTGTCTCAATCAGATTAAGTGGGAACAAGATGGAACTTTAGCATTTCGCAAAAATTGCCGCAATACAATTTGTGGTAGTTGTGCTGTGCGGATTAATGGGCGTTCTGCTTTGGCTTGTAAGGAAAATGTGGGGAGTGAACTGGCTAGACTGGAGAAAATATCATCATTGGCAAATCAGTCTCAGGCTACTCCAGAAATTACAGTTGCACCTTTGGGGAATATGCCTGTAATTAAAGATTTGGTTGTGGATATGAATGGTTTTTGGAATAATTTGGAGAAAGTTGCCCCTTATGTAAGTACAGCAAGTAGACAAGTTCCCGAAAGAGAGTTCTTACAAACGCCTCAAGAGCGATCGCTTCTTGATCAAACAGGCAATTGTATTATGTGTGGGGCTTGTTATTCTGAATGTAATGCTCTGGAAGTCAATCCTGACTTTGTTGGTCCCCATGCCTTAGCTAAAGCCTATCGCATGGTGGCAGATTCCCGCGATAGTAATACAGAAGAACGATTAGAAAACTATAGCGCAGGAACTCAAGGAGTTTGGGGTTGTACTCGTTGTCTATATTGTGATTCAGTTTGTCCTATGGAAGTTGCCCCATTAGAGCAAATCACCAAAATTAAACAGGAAATTCTGGAACGCAAAGAAGCGAGTGATAGTCGAGCAATTCGTCACCGTAAAGTTTTAGTAGATTTAGTCAAACAAGGTGGTTGGATTGATGAACGTCAATTTGGGATGCAAGTAGTTGGTAATTATTTGCGCGATTTACAAGGATTACTTAGTCTTGCACCTTTAGGTTTAAGAATGCTAGTCAAAGGCAAATTTCCCCTTTCCTTTGAACCATCCCAGGGTACTGAGGAAGTGCGATCGCTCATCGAATCTGTACAAAATACTGATTAATTGATTCTATATTCTGGGCGCACGCCTTGCGCCCCTACTTGACTCTTCATTCTTCCTTTTATCTTTCTTACTTCCTTCTTCTTCTTTCTTTTCTCCTGACTCCTGACTCGGTGACTCCTGACTCCTGACTCCTGACTCCTGACTCGGTGACTCCTGACTCCTGACTCGGTGACTCCTGACTCGGTGACTCCTCTGACTAACTGGGATCTTGAGGAATATTCAATTTTCGCCCAAAACGGTCATAAACTAAAATATCCCATTGTCCATTATTGCTATATTCAAACGCAATTCTACTACCATCAGCACTAATAGTAGGATTGCGGACTTCTCCTTGGATATCACCAGCTAAATTTCGTAATTGACGCACATCTCGATCATAAAAAACAATTTGTGTTCGTCCTTGACGACTAGCAGCAAAAACAATGAATTTACCATTATCAGATGATGCAGGATGGGAAGCAATCGTATCAAAAGAATTTAAACCTGGTAAATCCACCAAATTCCGAGTCACCGTATCAAACATATATACATCTTGACTGCCTCGGCGATCGCTCGTAAACACCATATATCTCCCCGAAATTTGCGGATTTAACTCCGATGAAAAACTATTAAGACTCCTACCCCCAGAATCAAATGGGTAACTGAGTAACCGCGGATAGCCAAAACACCCAGTTAATAGAGTTGAGCATAAAATTAAAATAATTAATAATTTATAATTCATTTAGAGAACAAGGAACAGAGAACAAAAGCAGAAAGGGTTAATAAACAAACCAATTACCAATCCTGAAAATCCTTAAATCCTGGACATCCTGATTCAGACAAAATAAATTTTAATTGGTATTCACCGTTGCACCATTAGGAATATCTAACTCAATAGTTGGACCCCTATCGAGAACTTCAATATCCCATTGTCCACGACCAGCAGATTCAAACGCAACATAACGCCCGTCAGGACTAATAGTAGGATTTCTCACCCAACCACGAAAAGTGGGAGTCAGAATTTGTGAATTTTGCGAAGCCCGATCATAGAGTGCTACAACTGGTCTACCTTGATCACTGGTAATATAACAAATGTAGCGTCCTGTATAACTCAAACTAGGACTTTCCGCAATTACAGATTGTCGGTTTAAGCCCGGTGTGGGCATAAAACTTTGATTTTCTAAATCGTATACTAACAACTGCTGACGACGAGAACGATTGGAAATAAAAGCCAAAAAACGGCCATTACCACTCATTGCCGGTTGTTCTTCAGTATATCGGCTATTCAGAGAAGTTACTCCCATCGGGATATTATCAGCAGCACAAGATATTAGTAAACTTGTCAGTCCAAAAATTAGGCTCCAATAAATAGACTGTTGGAGCCAGAAGCTAGGTGTAAATGTTTTCACATTACTGTTTTCCGTCGTCCACCCCAAATGTTTTAAATATCGTCATCAAAATCGGAATTATCCGGCTCATTATTGGGCTTATTAATGGGATTGTATGGTACATAATCCGTTGGTATAGCCTCATCATCATCCTGTCTTCTAGGCGGAACTGAGTCTCTGGGAGGACGACGTTTTCTGGGTCTAGGAGTAGGAGCAACATCATCCTCTCGGCTTTCTGGGCGTTGGGGGCGATTATTACCGCTATTACTGTTATTACCGCTATTATTGCGACGTGGTGGTTTTCTTACTTCATCTTGAGAATTTGCACCTTCCCAATCATCAACTTGTCTGGGAGCAGAACCCCAATTTTCATCTGTATTACTCTCGCTGGGACGACCGACTGAACGCCCAGAATTAGGACGACGCTTTCTTTCTCCTGAATCTGGTCTTTCCCTGTTCCGTGGGTTTGGTGAACTGCGTGGAGCTTGATCTTCGTAATAGTCATCACGGGGAGAACGTTCATCTCGACTACCCCGAATTCTCGGACGTTGAGGAGCTTCTTCCTCTTCTTCATAAGGTAGCGGTTCTAAATCTGCATCCATCTCAGCTTGATAATTGCGCCGCTCAGAATAAGAATATTTCCTGCTAACCTCGCGTTCATCGTCCACAATGGGAGTATTGCGTTTAGCTTGTTGAGTAGCGATACTCCGCAGACGAATACTTTCAACCGCAAAAAATACCGTAGAACCTACCAAAAGCAACTGACCAAATTGTAAAATTGGATCAAGTCGCCATCCTTGGAAGACAAGAATAAAGCCGCATAATAAGCCAACCGCTGCAAAAAAGATGTCTTGATCTCTTGACAGTTCTGGCCGGACAGTCCTAAGAAAGTACAGTGCTGCTCCAGCTACAGCCAGGAAAATTCCCAGAATACTGGCTGAGTTCGCTCCAAAATTTACCTGAGCTAAAACACTGGCTGAGTTCAGCCCAAAATTAACCATTGGCGTTTTCCTAATATCAAATCTATATTAACGAGTTACACTTACCATCACTATTTTAACCAGTCATAATATTGTAGAAGAAGAATACTGGAGTTCAGAAGTCCAGGAGAAAGGAGAAGACAATTCTTCCCCAGTCCCCAGTCCCTAAGAATTAAAAACGTTGGATTTTATCTTTTTGGCTAATGAAAATTAGACCAATGGTAGCAGGGATAACGACAATCGCAGTCCCAAAAACCAAACTCCAAAGAAAATTTGCTAAAGAGGGTGTCATAGTTCTCAACCTTTTTTTACACAGTTTATTCTCATTTTAATCCTGGATTACTTTCTTGAAAAGTAGAACAGGATTATCTATCCAACTTGGTATCTACTTGATTGATGATCCCAAGTCAATAACTTTGTTTTTCCATTCTCACAATAAAATGACACCATTTAGTTAAAAGAATGCAGAATTTAGAATTTAGAATTTAGAATTACGTTTTGCAACGGGGATTTTACCCCGACGCAAAACCCGCTGCTTGTAGAAGCAGGGGACTTTAACCCCCAAAGGTAAGTTAAAATTAAAAAAGAATGCGTTACAAAACTTAAAATTTCTCAACTTAGGTCTAAGTTGAGGATGTTCTCACAAATATTAGCTAAACAAAATGACTGGTGTTAACTTGACTACTTGGATTCTTGGCCCCTTTTTGGGAGTGATGACGTTTTTATTTATTTTCCGCATTATTCTGACCTGGTATCCCCAATTCCATCTCAACCGTTTACCTTTTAGTCTGATCGCTTGGCCGACTGAACCCTTCTTAATCCCGTTGCGGAAGTTAGTACAACCTATTGGTGGTGTAGATATTACCCCGATTATCTTAGTAGCGATTTTTAGTTTTATTCGGGAAATTTTACTAGGTCAGCAAGGGTTACTGACCATGTTATATAGGTAATAGGAGTCAGGAGTCAGAAGGAAGGAGTCAGGAGTCAGGAGTCAGGAGTCAGGAGTCAGGAGGAAGAAGGAAGAAGGAAGAAAAAATTTTTCCCCAAACAACTGACAACTAACAACTGACAACTAACAACTGACAACTGACAACTGACAACTGACAACTGACCAATTATTGCATTTTCATATCCTGAACAAAGCTGGTGTAAATATTACCCTGCAAAAATTGGGAGTTTTCCATAATTTTTTGATGAAAGGGAATGGTTGTCGGGACTCCAGTAATGGCACATTCTCTCAATGCGCGTTTCATGCGGGTAATTGCTGTAGCTCGGTCTGGTCCCCAGACAATTAATTTGCCAATCAGGGAGTCGTAATAAGGGGGAATGTTGTAATCCGTGTATACGTGGGAATCAATCCGCACTCCTGGTCCTCCAGGTGGCAGATAACCAGTAATTTTACCGGGGGCTGGGCGAAAATCATGATCTGGATCTTCGGCGTTAATGCGACATTCAATAGAATGTCCTCGAAGAACCACTTCTTTTTGTGTCAGCTTTAGTCTTTCCCCTTGAGCAATGCGAATTTGTTCAACTACTAAATCTATACCAGTAATCATCTCTGTAACTGGATGCTCAACTTGGATGCGGGTATTCATTTCCATGAAATAGAATTTACCGAATTTGTCTAGAAGAAATTCGATAGTTCCAGCACCGCTGTAGTTAATAGACTGGGCAGCTTTAACGGCAGCCTTTCCCATTTTTTGCCGTAAATCTGGATCAAGAGCCGGACTAGGGGCTTCTTCTAGGAGTTTTTGGTTACGACGCTGAATTGAACAATCTCTTTCACCTAAATGGATCACGTTACCGTAGTTATCCGCTAAAATCTGAAATTCAATGTGCCGGGGACGTTCAATAAATTTTTCTATATAAACGCCTGAATTACCAAAAGCTGCTCCTGCTTCCCCTTGAGCCGCGAGGAATAGTCTCACAAATTCATCTTCGGAACGGACAAGCCGCATTCCTCTACCACCACCACCGGCGGTAGCTTTAACCATTACAGGATAACCAATTTTTTGAGCGATCGCTAATCCTTCTGCTTCTGATTCTACTAACCCTTCACTACCGGGAACTGTGGGAACACCAGCTTTTTGCATGGTTTCTTTAGCGGTGGACTTATCCCCCATCAGCCTGATAGATTCGGGTGTAGGTCCAATAAAAGCAATATGATGGTCTGCACAAATTTCAGCAAATCTGGCATTCTCTGATAAAAAACCATACCCAGGATGAATGGCACCGGCATTGCGCGTTAATGCAGCAGCAATAATATTGGGAATATTCAAATAACTTTTACTGCTGGCAGGTTCACCAATGCAAACGGCTTCATCTGCAAGTTGGACGTGCAGCGCGTTTCTGTCAACAGTGGAGTGAACAGCAACTGTGGCAATTCCCATTTCTTCACAGGCACGGAGAATGCGAAGGGCTATTTCTCCTCGATTGGCAATTAATATTTTATCAAATTTCATTTTCGAGTTGCGATATCAGTACCAGTAGATTGACATTTTCTCCTATCCTGTTGACATAAAGCGGTTGCATTACTGCAAATCGTGACAGGAGATTCCCAAACCTCATTCTTAGCAGACTATTGGATTATGTGGCATCTTTGCTAGACCTCTTAATATGACTTGTGCTGTAACTATATTTCTGTTAGTCTCATACCCATTCAAAAAATATTTGGGAAATATTGGAAAAATATTGTATTTGAGAGATTTTTTTATGTTATACTCTAATCTGTGTTCAAAACCGCGCGGATGTGGCGGAATTGGTATACGCGCACGCTTGAGGTGCGTGTGGGCATAGCCCTTGCGAGTTCGAGTCTCGCCATCCGCATTTTTGAATGTAAATAACCCGCTGTTATGTCAGAAACATGATTATAGCAGCGGGTTTACATTTTTTAGGGAACAGGGAACAGGGAACAGGGAACAAGAGATGGAAAGAATTTTCCCAATAACCAATGATTGACCAGCTTCTTCTAGTGATGCTGGTTTTTGTGCTATTCATAGAAATATATATAAACTTTTGTAAAGAACATTGACTACTACTTTTAATCCCACAAATGATTTAATCTTACCCAGCGCTTGGCATTGTCTAACTCCCATTTGGCAAGGTGGGGAGGAAGCTATTAAACGCGGGTTACCTCACAGTCAGTTAGCTCCTACTTGGCAATTATTGCTTTTGGGTGATGGTTCTCCGACTCGACACGTCCAACTATTGACGGGTGAACCAACGGAGGTAGATGTAATTGATATGTCAGCAATTGGCATGAATACTGATAATGCACCAACTATGATGCAGATGCTACCGGGCCCAAGAGTGCGCCGACAGGTTTGGGTCAGAACTGCTTCCGGTCAGCGGTTATATTATGCTGCTTCTTGGTGGGAAGCAAGTCATGTAGATGAGTATTTACAAAACAAGTCTTTGCCGATTTGGGCAAGTTTAGCGCGGTTACGAACTGAGTTATATAGAGATGTTCAAGGTATTTATTATGGTAACTCAGAAGCGTTAGAGTCGGGTTTTCAAGAAAAGGGGCCTTTTTGGGGTCGCCATTATTTGTTTTGGCATCATGGACAACCGCTGACTTTGATTTATGAGGTTTTTTCGCCTTTTTTAACTAAATATTTAGGCGCTATGAATTATGAAAGTTAATTTTGCCAATCACTAATCTCCAAAACCAGAGAAAGGTTACATCTACAGCAGTTGCGGAAACTAATAGACTTTTAATGTCAAATTTGTGTCATAATCAACCCTAACTGGGGGGAAAATGACTTTTTGACTAAAGGGTGAGTCTTAACAATAATATTCTCTTGGTGTATCCGTGTATGTTAATTGTCAGAATCAGGATATCCAGGATTTAAGGATTTTCAGGATGAAATTAACATTCTTTTCGTGTGTTTCGGTGTGCTATGTTTCGCGCAAAGTGGCAAAGGAGCAAAGACGCAAAGAAGAAATTAACTGTGAGAATAATAGAAAATTATCAAAATTTTATTATTCAATTACAATTAAACATCCTGTTAATCCTTAAATCGGTGGATATCCTGATTCTGACAAAAATACTATTGTTGTAATTCCCTAATTCTATTCAAAGCATCCTGATAATTTTCATTTTTGTCCTGTTGTTGATATATTTTTGCTGCTTGTTGAAAATCAGATATCGCTTGAAATTTGTCTCCTAAAGTAGCGTATGCGTTTCCCCGGTTATAGTAGGCTTTGGCATAGTTAGGATTAATTTTGAGAGCTTGGTTGAAATCTTGTATCACCGCTTGTTTATCTCCTAAAGTATCACGGGCAACTCCCCGGTTGAGGTAAGCTTCGGCATAGTTAGGATTAATCTTGAGAGCTTGGTTATAATCTTGTATCGCTGCTTGTTTATCTCCTAAAGCATCACGGAGATTTCCTCGGTTGAGGTAGGACACGGCATCGTTAGGATTAATTTTGAGAGCTTGGTTGTAATCCTCTATAGCTCCCTTTTTATCTCCTAAATCATCACGGGTAAGTCCCCGGTTGAGGTAAGCTTCGGCATAGTTAGGATTAATTTTGAGAGCTTGGTTATAATCTTGTATCGCTGCTTGTTTATCTCCTAAAGCATCACGAAGATTTCCTCGATTGATGTAGGCATTGGCATCGTTAGGATTAATTTTGAGAACTTGGTTGTAATCTTGTATCGCTGCTTGATTATCTCCTAAATTATAATAAGCCATACCGCGATAGAATAAAGCTTCAGAATTATTAGGAGTAAGGCGAATTACTTCGTCATAAGCTAATATTGCCCCGCGATAATCTCCTATTTCATACTTATCCGCAGCCTGAACTAAGAAATCATCAGCTTTTTGTTTTGTCGTCTTTGGTGGTTCAGATAAACCTTGAGACAGTTGAATTAAAATATTAATAGGAATACCGGAATTTCTTCCAGATTTTACAGTCGCACTAGAGGTATTGATCTTATCAAAATCAATATCAAGTTTAAAATTTCGGTTCTCAACCAGAGTTCCTTCAGCGTGGCTGGGTTGGTTGGTAGTCGCAATTGTCGTTAATGCTGTCAGGGACGCGAGAATAACAATTTGCGTCAACCCTATCCACCCTTGACTAAATAACCTTTGTTTCATAACTTTAGGTAATTTTTGTGATGTTAATTTGATACTGTTATTATAATAAATTATATGTAAACCTGGGTAAGTTTGGGCAACTTACTGACTAAGTTATATTCAAAATGTCTTAACCGTGTAATTCCATAGTAGGGGTTTAGCATTGCTAAACCCCTACACACGTGCTAAACCCCTACACATCTCGGTTTTTAACTAAATATTTAGGCGCTATGAATTATGAAGGTTAATCTTGCGAATGACTAATCCCCAAAACCAGTTAGGATCAAGATAATCGGAATTGATATTTTCAAGCATCCACTGGAGAGAAGTGTTTATGAATCTGGTTGTACTCCAGAACTGGCTAGATAATGCCTCTTTTGCTGTCTTATTCTGTACGATGTTGGTTTATTGGGTGGGGGCGGCTTTTCCGAGTTTATCGGTGACGGCGGCTTTGGGAACAGCCGGAATGGCGATCGCTAATTTGTGTATGGCGACTTTATTAGGAGCTAGATGGATCGAAGCGGGTTATTTTCCCCTGAGTAATCTCTATGAGTCTTTATTTTTCTTGACTTGGGGAATTACTGCTGTCCATTTAATTGCTGAAAATAGTAGTCGTAGCCGTTTGGTGGGTGTTGTGACTGCACCTGTGGCGATGTGCATTGCTGCTTTTGCTACTCTAACTTTACCATCAAATATGCAGGTATCAGAGCCTTTAGTTCCGGCTTTGAAATCCAATTGGTTGATGATGCACGTTAGTGTCATGATGTTGAGTTATTCCGCTTTGATGGTAGGCGCATTGTTAGCGATCGCATTTTTAATTGTTACTCGCGGCCAAAATATCCAATTACAAGGTAGTTCCTTTGGTAATGGCGGTTATCGGAGTAATGGCTATAAACTACTTAAAGCTGGTGAGTTAGTTACATCTACACCCGCTGCGGAAACTAATGGCTTTTCTCTCGTTGAAAGTAATAACAACGGAACTGGAACTGCGGTTTTGGATTTAGTCACAACCACTCCTATTCAAACCACTGAAATTCTTTCACCTCAACGCCTCAACTTGGCTGAAACCCTCGATAATATCAGCTATCGCATCATTGGTTTGGGATTTCCTCTCCTCACAATTGGGATTATTGCCGGTGGTGTTTGGGCTAATGAAGCCTGGGGTTCTTACTGGAGTTGGGACCCTAAGGAAACTTGGGCGTTAATTACTTGGTTAGTTTTTGCCGCTTATCTGCATTCTAGAATAACTCGCGGTTGGCAAGGTAGAAAACCTGCAATTTTAGCCGCTGCTGGTTTTGTTGTGGTTTGGATTTGTTATCTTGGTGTGAATCTTTTGGGTAAGGGTTTACATTCTTACGGTTGGTTTTTGTAAGTTCATTTTCCCCCTTTTCTTTTGAGAGGGGGGGGTTCGCGCAAAGACGCTAAGGAGCAAAGGCGCAAAGAAAGAACTATAATAATTCATGTTGTTTTATAAATACATAACCAGCCCTTATGCTCCCTAATTTGACGCAATTTGGTATCTCCAGTTTGTTTATGTTTTTCGTTCTTTCGACACGATACCTGATTGTGTCTTCGCTGCTTTATTGGTTACTTTGGGTTCGTCGTCCCCAGTCTTGGGAAGTTCGTCGTCTTCATGATCTGGATAGACGGAAGAGTAAAATGAAAAGCGAAATCAAATGGTCTCTCTTTTCCTGTCTTATTTTTGCTTTACCCAGTGCTTTTATCATGGAAATGATCGCATTAGGACAAACAAAAGTTTATATAAATCCTATCCAATATGGCTGGGTTTATTTGCCAGTAAGTCTGTTTATATATTTGTTTATCCACGATACTTATTTTTATTGGACTCATCGCTGGTTACATATTCCTAGCATATATCGCCGCTTTCATAAGGTGCATCACGAATCTATTAACCCTACTCCCTGGACTTCTTTTTCTTTTGATCCCGTTGAGAGTATGATAACGGCAATTATTATTCCTATTTTGGTTTTTATTATTCCTATTCACATTAGTATGATCATTTTATTGCTAACATTAATGACGATATTTGGCGTTGTCAATCATACAGGTTATGAGGTTTATCCCCGTTCCTGGATGCGTGGTTTTTGGGGGAAAAATTGGATTACTCCAACTCACCATACTCTTCATCATCACAAGTTTAATTGTAATTATGGTCTTTATTTTCGGTTTTGGGATCAGTTGATGAATACAGATGTGATGGTGAAAACGCCATTTATTCTGAAGAAAAAATAGAAGTAATAACTAATGTGGTATTGTGGTTGAATTTTTATTCAATAAATTCTACATCAACAGATGAACACTGTTCTAAATAATCACAAGTAACAGCTACTAATGAACCAAACAGAAATAGCCTGCTTTAAATTCATATCTTTGATACCTCATTTTTTTAGCAAACATGGAATCAACCGATCTGTATGTGTAGTTTATTATTTCTTTGTTGTGTAATATAAAAATATTTATGCAAAGAATTCGATTAATGAAAGCAAGTTTGTAGGGTGAATCTGATCCACCCCACAATATGCAATTAACGATTAAAAACCTTGCCGATAACCAACGCTCACAGCAGGGGAATTAATGGAACCAATTTCGGTTTCTGTATTATTCTTCTTTGATGTATAGCCAGTCAAACCTACGTATCTAAATTCAACGAAGGCATTACCCTTTTTGACGACTTCATACTGAACACCTACTTTTCCTTGATAAGCAAAAGATGTGCCATAATCAAACCCGTTGAGTCCATTATCTTGATCACTAATAAAACCCAAGCCTATACCAGCGCCAAGGTAGGGACGAAATTTAGACCTAGTAGCAATATCGTAATAACCATTCACAAAGGCGGTAGTTAAATTGATTTTGCCAACTCCTGAAGTGGGTGGATTCTGATTCTGATCATTAGGTACTCCCCCAAAGCTAACGCTTTTTAACTCATCATTGCCAAAAGCACCACTACCAATTTCTAGTTCAGCACGAGCATTTTTCCACTGATAACCACTAGCTATATTCCAATAAGAGCCAGGATATAAGCTCAACTCATCTTCAAACTCATTAGGTCTATTGGCATTCCGCAAAGCTTGGATTGTAGCAGCATCTGTGAATTTTCCTTTTAGCTTTACATCACTTGGAAAACCCCGACCCACACTTGCACCTAAATAAAAGTAATTACTTGCAGGCAGCTTAGAATCGGTATCACCACTGTTATATGTGGATGCTAGGGTATTGACTGGTTGAGTATTATTAGTGTTTTGATCTACTGAATCAGTCGAGTTAGAATTTTGGGACATTAAGTCGGCCGCTTTCCTAGAAACTTCCTCCGCTTGAGCAGGAGTCGTGACTAAAGTAGCTAATATAGCTAACCCTAAAAAGCACTTGTGTTTATTCATGATGTAGGTAAACCTTAATTTTCAACCTGAAAAACGAAATTATTTTGAGTTAGAGACTGTGTAAAAGTGACCTTAGCTGCGATACCAGTAAAGTCTGTTAAAAGCATTTCTTCCCCCCCAGCTATGTCACAAAATTTGATATTTCTATTCGGTGACATATCTATTAAGCACAAGTATGACATATTTACTTACAGGTGTCAACCCCATAACAGAGATTTAAATTTTCAGATCACGTACTTAACTATCACCTTTGCCTAAGTGATAATAATCACATAGCATAATTGATGTTAAATTACTGTAAAATAGCCACAATCGTGAATATATAACTGATGCAATTAAAATCAAGAATGAATCAACAAGAGTTTGAACGCGTATTCTATAACCTCACAGAAAACCGCAAAAACGTATTGCAGAAAATACTTTCAGGCCATACAGATATGGATATAGCCGAAGCGATGAACATTACAGAAGCATCCGTGAGAAAGTATGTGGAAAGAATATGTTACGAATTTGGACTGAATAATGAACCTGCTGATAATCGTCGTTACAAACGCTCAGACTTGGTTGGATTGTTTGCTAAATATAAACCAGAGTTATTAACTGATAGTCAATCTAAATGGACAAAAGAACTAGCAAAAACAGAAGATGAAGATCATGAAGATATTACTAAATCTATCTTGTATTTACTATCAGTTCATAAACCCGTTCCAGAAGAACTAAAAAAGGTGCTAAGACGCATGAATTTCAGTGAAAAAGAAAAAAAAGAAATTGCTAAATCTCTAAATCAATTAGGACATGAAAGCTACCTGAGTAATGATTTTATAATTGCTGCATCTTATCTAGAATTAGCAGTGGAATTAAATAAAAATCATGGTTCTGCTCACTATAATCTAGGGGCAACTTACGAAAAGTTAGATAATTTAGATGATGCTTGTCATCATTATCAGATTGCAATTAAATATCAAAACCGCGCTGCTGATGCTGCTATTAATAATTTAGCTCGGTTGCAAATTCTCCAAGGAAATAGTGCAGATGCTGTGAAAATTATTGAACCAATTTTGTCAAAGGTGAAAGATGACACAGTTAAAGTTTCATTACACAAAAATCTTGCTTGGGCATATTTTCAGCAAAATTCTTATGAACAAGCACACCAACATTTACTTATTTGTCTGGAATTAGAAAACAATTATGCCCCAGCTTATTGCTTATTGGCACAAGTCCAAGCAGCACAAGGAAATCGGCAAGCTTCTAGAGAATCATGGCGAAATTTTATAGAATTTTATACCCATGATCAAGAACTTAAAAAAGCCCATTGTAAATTACCAGAATTAGAAATTTGTAAGTTGGAAGCGATGAGAATTATTAATTCTCCAGACAAATAATATCCGCTCCATTAATTAGGAGGAACTAGAGGATCATCATCCTCATCTCCTTGATGACTCTGTGTAAACCAAATATTTTGCCCTTGCAGTGATTGTATTGATATTACCTGCAAAATATTATACTGTCTGTTGACGTTAGCAACTTCTGCTAGTGAAATTACTGAATTATCTTGATAAGCCATAACAACCTCTTTTTTGTCCTTACACAATCAAGTATCTCAATATTAGATGTAACTGTAAATACAATTAACTAATCAGTATTTAGCTAATAAAGACTAATAAAACTAATAAAGTTATGGCAAATTAAGATACAATCCAGAACAGGATATCAGGAGAGAACTAGACCATGGATACAAAACAGATAATTAGAGGATTAAAGGATTGGGTAAAGCGTGAAAAAGGCATAGATTTTCATTTAAATGCTTGTCAAGAAGCGATTTTAGAATATTCTTTGCAAAATATCGCCTATGCCAATATGGATAATCTCGGTTATGCTGTTGACACTATCAAAAATAATACGGGTCCTGATTTATTCAAATACCTCAGTCAAGTTACAGATAGAAAAGTTAGCAAAAAGAATTGCTTCTTAACTCTCCCACGACTTTTAGAACATCCTGGTACTGAGGAAGACACAGAAAACAATTTATTACGGATAGATTTACGGGAAGCACCAGTTCCTAAAGATTTCTATGGCCGTGTAGAAGAATTATCTAAGTTAGAAACATGGATAGTTAACGAACACTGTCCTTTGGTGGGGGTTTTTGGTATGGGTGGGATTGGGAAAACACCACTATTAAGAAAGTTTGTGGATAAAGTTAAAGATAAATTTGATTATATTATCTGGAAGAAGCTTGAATATTCCCCTTTTTTAGAAGATTTTTTAACTCATATAGAATCATATTTTTCAGCTAATAATTTAGAAGAAAATCCCCATAAAAAAAATATATCTCAGAGAATTCTTAGCCTAATTTCTTTCTTAAATCAACATCGGTGCTTACTGATTTTTGATAATTGGGAAAAACTAATGGCAACTGATGAAATATCAGAAGATCAGCAAAAAATAAACTATTCTAACTATGGAAAACTTTTAAAATCTGTTGCAACATTAGAACATCAAAGTTGCGTAGTATTTGTCAGTTTACAAACACATCAACAAATGGATATTGTGGACAGATCCAGAGTTAGAGAATTAACATTAACTGGTTTAAATAATCAAGATTCTCAATACATATTGAAGAATTTTAAATTGTCAGAAAAGGGACGAGAAAGACTTATTAAACAATATCAAGGACATCCATCAGCTTTAGAATTTGCTGCTCAACATATTCAAAATAATTATAATGGTGAAATTGATGACTTTCTCAAAGGAACATTTTTTATTCATGATGTCATAACTGATTTATTTGATAAACATATTTCTGGTTTATCAAATATAGAACTCAATATCGTGCGAAAATTAGTTTATGAAACAGAACCAATGTCACTTCCTGAAATTTATCAATTATTTCCCTCTATTTCTCAAGCAAAAATTGGTCAAGCCATAGATAAATTATGTACAGATGGGTTAATTGCAAGGGATGATAGCCAAAGATTACCAACTTTTTGTATTGTGCATCCTTTACTTATTAAATATATTAAAAGACGTTTCCCTGAAAAAGATGACTAAAATGACAAATTTTTCCAGAAAAATCCGTAAATATCCAATTTTAGCTAAATGGTTATTTTTAATAATCTTGATACTTAGTTTTTCTTCCTGGATATATTTGATTTTTAATCCGCAATTATTGATAAATATTTTTTCTCAAAATTGGTGTAAAGATTTTGAGTTAAATGACAATTTATCTTGTGGAGAAGAAAGTCTCTTTACAAAAAATAAATTTCCATTGTTTCAACAAGGTAACTTTAAAAAAGCTGTTGATTTTTTTACTAAACAGAGACTTAATAATCAAAATAATCCAGAAATTTTAATCTACCTCAACAATGCCAAATTGATGCAACAAGGCAAAAAAAGTTACACTATTGCTATTGTTATTCCTATTAATCAGGATGCTAGAGGTATAGCAGAAGCCTTGTTAAGAGGTGCAGCACAATTTCAAGAAGATTTCAACAAAGATCCTAAAAATCCAGGTTTAAAAATTCTGGTTGTTAACGATGAAAATAAACCTGACACAGTTGATAAATTAGCTGAACATCTGCTTTCTAAAAATGATGTAATCGCAGTCATTGGACATTATACATCTGAAGTAACTAAAGCAGCTTTACCTGTTTATCAAAAGAACAAAGTTGTTGTTATTGCTCCTGCTACGGCTGCTAGAAAAAGTCTTTTTTCCGGTAAGAAAGTTTTACCAAACTTCTTATTTCGGACTATCCCCAGTGTGAAACTTCAGATTCCTAAATTAATTGAGCAATTGCAATTATCACAATTAGCTATTAAAGAAAAAGTAGCTGTTTTTTACAATCCAAACAGCACTTTTAGTCAATCTGCTTTTGAAGAATTTCGTAACCAATTAGGTGCAAGTAAGATAATTGAACAAGATATATCTATATCTAAATTTATGCCCCGTAAAATCTTAAATGAAGTTAGGCAGCAAGGGGCAAAAGCACTGATTCTCATTCCTGATGGTAAAGTTAATCATTATAGTTTTAAAAATACTTTAAACCTGATAGATGTCAATGAAGATCAACTGCCAATGGCAGGATACTCGACTCTATATGATGAGACTATACTCTATAAACAGAATGTCAAAAAACTTTTAATAGTCGTTCCTTGGCATCCTTTATCTAGTCCTAATAAAGAGATGATTCAAAGAGCTAAACAACTTTGGGGAACTGCTAACATAGGTGTTCAAACCGGAATATCTTATGATGCTACTTTGGTTTTGACAAAAGCTCTAGAAAAAGTATCTATATCTGCTAGTTTGCCAAACCAAAGATTGGCTATACAGCAGCAATTAAACAATATAAAACAGGTAACAGGAGGAGCTTCAGGAACTATCTCTTTTGATAATGATGGAGATATGATAGAAAACACTTCTCAAATAGTTCGTGTTATCCCTACTAAATGTGCCATATCTGGGGCAATATTTGTCCCAATGAACTATGATTTGACAAAATTAGATTGTCAACAAATGATCAAGAATTCTAAAATAAATAAGTAGTTGATTAACCCAAAAGAGAGAAAGCTATGATTGAACCTGGAGATATTATCCATAATCGTTATCATGTTCTGCAAGAATTAGGAGATGGTGGTTTTGGTAAAACTTTTGAAGTAGAAGATAGGTTAATGAATGATCATAAAGTCATTAAAATTTTAACCCAATCAAGTGATAAAGTCTTGGGACTTTTTAAACAAGAGTTTAATGTATTACAACAATTAAATAATCCGGGAATTCCCCGCGTAGAAGTGGATGCTTACATTAAATTTAAATGTCCTCACACCCCGGAAGCTTTACATGGTTTAGTCATGGAGAAAATTGCTGGACAGGATTTGGGTAAATGGTTGGAACAAAATTACAAAATTCCTAATAGCCAACAAGCTATCGAATGGCTAGAACAATTGACCCTGATTCTATCTCATGTTCATAGTCAGAACTATTTACATCGGGATATTAAGCCAAATAACATAATGTTAAAACCTGATGGTCAATTAGTATTAATTGATTTTGGTATTGTTAAAGAATTTATCCAAAAAATTCAAAAGCAAACTATTCCGGCTACAATAGTGGGATCATTAGGCTATTGTTCACCAGAGCAAGAAGCCGGTAAAGAGGTAGATTATACATCTGATTTTTTCTCCTTAGGGCGGACATTTCTGCACTTACTCACAGGAACTTATCCTGGATACGATAACTTTCAAAGAGATAGACAAACCGGAAAGTTATTATGGCAAGATAAAGCCCCAGAAATTTCTGAAGAATTTAAAGATTTAATTGATTATTTAATGGAGCATGATCCAAAAAATAGACCACAAAATACACAAAAAATTTTGCGGTTCATCCAAAAAATTAAAGCTGGTCAAAAACAAGTTATCCTCCCTATCCCAATTGTTTTCTTCAGCTTTGCTCTCAATTTCGTTTTTCTGACTTTACTAGCTATGGAAGTTACATTAGGTATAGGCTTGAAAGTTCTCTTCGTCGTTGTTCTATGTGTGATTGGCGGGTTTCTCTTTTTACCTTTGATTAAATATCTATTATGACATGGACACCCCTCCACGCCCAAATACATCGGACTATCCGCGCCCGTAATCTATTTGAGCGCAATCAAAAGCTATTAGTCGCAGTATCGGGTGGACAAGATTCCCTATGCTTAATTAAATTACTATTAGATCTACAACCCAAATGGGGATGGAATCTAGCCATAGCCCATTGTGATCATTGTTGGCGCGAAGACTCCCAAGCTAATGCTCATCATGTTAAAAATTTAGCGAAAACTTGGCACACACCTTTCTATTTAGAAATAGCTAATCAACCTGTTAACAGTGAAGCCACAGCCAGAAATTGGCGATATCAGGCCTTAACAAAAATCGCCCAGTCTTATAACTATCAATATATTATTACCGGACATACTGCCAGCGATCGCGCGGAAACTTTACTATACAATTTAATGCGTGGTACTGGTGCTGATGGGTTACAAGCTTTAACTTGGCAACGTCCCCTAACTGACAATATCATGTTAGTGCGTCCATTATTAGAAGTTAACCGTTCCCAAACAGAGCAATTTTGTCAAGAGTTTAATTTACCAATTTGGGAAGATTCCACCAATCAAAATTTACAATATGCGCGAAACCGCATTCGTCAAGAATTAATCCCCTATTTAAAAGCGAATTTCAATCCCCAAGTAGAAGCAAATTTAGCGCAAACAGCCGAACTTCTACAAGCAGAGGTAGAGTATTTGGAACAAACAGCCCATCAGTTGCGGCTAGAAGCCTCAGTACAGGGCGAGAAAGGTAATTTAAAGGTAAACCGCTGTTTATTAAAAAAAGTACCCCTAGCTTTACAACGTCGGGTCATGCGTCAGCTACTTCAAGAAATACTTCCTGATGCCCCTAATTTTGAACACATTGAAAAAATCACAGCCTTAATCACAGCCCCCAATCGTTCCCGAACAGATCCTTTTCCCGGAGATTGGACAGCAATAGTCCAAGGTGACTGGATTTATATATACTCAAAACGGTTGGGACATGGACTTTTGTAAAATCACGAAAAACCTAGATTTGTAGGGGTTTAGCAATGCTAAACCCCTACCCGCTTAAATCAAATAATTAAGCCGTGTTGAGTATAACTTAATCAAAAAAAGAAGGATCTGTATCCGTAGCATCCATTAAGAAAAATGAGCAAATAAGCAACTAGTACAACACGGCATAAATAAACCAACCATTCTAAATCGTTAAAAAGCCTATACTGTCTTCGTTTTGACTTTTGACTTTTGACTTTTGACTTCCGCCCTGCGGTACTAGTTACTTACCCCTGGGAGAGAGTTAGACTCATAAAACTCTGGAGAGTTTGACGCATCTGGGTAACAATCAGAAATTGAGAATTACCACTTGCTTGGACTTGAGTTAAAGATTCAGAAATATTTTGTAATTGATCCCGTAAACCATCAAGAGCATCCTGAATATGTTGCAGAGCTTCTTGATAAAGATTAACTCTCCCCCAGCATTCAGCAGTTGCTATTCGTAAATTTAGTAATTGCTCCTCTAGGGAGTTGACTTCCTGACGCTTTGCTTCTACTTCCTGGGTTTGATGATCAATTGTCTCTTGATCTGCGACGATAGTAGTCAGCATCTCCACCATATCATCCTCTAGCTTCTGGATTTGGGTAGATTTTTGCTGTTTTTGGGCTTCAAGTTGCAAAACCATTGATTCTAAATTACTAGATTCACCCTCACTGACAACCGCAATCCCTTGTCTTTGCCACAATACAACTTGTTTTTGCTGGAGAGTTTTTTGCTGTCCGATCAAATTGCGTCTTTGCCCAACTAGACTTTCGTTTAGCATCTGGCAAAGATCCCGTTCATCAGCTAATTCTAATTCTAAATTTACCCGTTCTCCCCCAGCGGAATGGACAATTTTTTCCTGAAGTTCTTCTATAAATTTTTGCTTGTATTGAAGTTCCTGTTCTTGTTCTTGCACAAAATCAGAATCCCTGTCTAACTTCTCCTGCCAATTTTGCACCATTTGCTCCAATTCCTTCAGAGGCATTTTCTGCAAGGCTGCTACATCAATTCCCCATTTAGGAACTTCAGTTTCAGTGTTAGCTGCCAAATGATGTAGCTTTTGGTAAAACTCCTCCTCCGTTCCTAGCTGCTGTTTGAGTATCGTAGTTAATTCCTGTTTACTATTAACTATTGTTGTTTTCAATTGCACCTGAGTAATTTGTTGTGCTAAGGAATTTTGTACCTTTTGCAATTCATTTTGGCAACCAAACAGCTTTTGCATCAGTTCCTCTCCCTCCTTTTGCTGCTGATTAGCTGAATGACGTTGGATTTCCAACTTTTGCCAATGTAGATTTAAAGCATCCTGTTGCTGATCTGCAAATTCAAAAGCATAATTAAGACTTTCCTTAACTGTGTCAATGGGAGTAGTTTGACTAGATAAGCGATCAAGTAAATCACTCAGGACTCGATTGCGCTCTTGATCTACAGATTTAGACTTTTGATAATTTAAACTTATCTCCTCCAAGCGACTCTGTTCAAATCGCAAATGCTCCCAAGCCCCTTCTAAATCCCGGTGATTACTTTCAACCTCTGTCCGTAATCGATCAATCTCTGTACCAGATGTATCAAATAAATGTTTATGTGTATCTATCCGTTTAGAGTCATGCTCCAATCTTTGTACTTGCTCCCAACGGAATTCCATCTCGGTTTCTCGACGATTCAGTTCCTGAGCCTGGATCATCAGCGACTGTTTCCACTGATCAATTTCCTCTTCTTTGAGTTTAAATTTTTGCACTTGTTGGGAAAAATTCTGCAAAATATTTACCAATGGACGACCTGCATCCTGAATCCGCTGTACTAGACGATTCGGACTCAATTCCACCAGTACCAATGCACGATCATTTAATTTACTTGCTTGATCAGCAATAATTATTTCGTTCGGTATTGGACTCCAATTTTGGTCATTACGTTGACAGGCGATTAGTTTTAGTGCGCTTTTGCCACTACCAAGTAACCCACTCTTCGGTTTTTGTACTTCTGCTAAATACAGCACACCGTCAATCCTTTTGATCTACTTTGTCTCTGTATTGTATAATATAAGAGGGTGTTTGAAAAGTCGGACAAGTTGTCTATTGCCAACTAGTGATTTGTGAGACGATAGCATCAATCCTAAAATTACAAGGTTATGAGATTTGTGCCATGCTGCGGCATTCCACAGTCTTTCGGGTTGTACCAATTATTATTATGCTGACTGGCAAAGATGGACTTATTGATCGTGTTCGTGCCAGGATGGTAGGGGCAACTGATTATCTGACTAAACCTTTACAGATCAAGAATTGCTAATGCTGATAGAGCAATATCTCAATTTAGATTATTGTTCAGGTGTACAAATAGGATAGAAGACTTGCTGATTGGGTGCAAGATGGGCTAAAAGATGTTATCACAAGAATAAAATAGTTGTCTAACCAACTTCCATCTACGGTAAAGTAGTGAAACAATAAACTTAATTTATACAGTTCATCTTTGTCATGAGAGCAAATTATTTTCCTCAAGGGAAAGTCTAAATCAGGAGGTAAATAGACATTTATGAGCACAATTCTAATTGTTGAGGACAGTATCGTCCAAAGAGAGATGATGACAGACCTTCTGAAAGCTAGTGGCTTAGAAGTTACTCATGCAAGCGATGGCGCAGAAGCTTTAGAAGCCATTCACAAAGCACCTCCCGATTTGGTGGTTTTGGATATTGTCATGCCCCGCATGAATGGCTATGAACTCTGTCGGCGCTTAAAATCTGATCCTAAAACCCAAAATGTTCCTGTAGTCATGTGTTCTTCTAAAGGTGAAGAATTCGATCGCTATTGGGGGATGAAACAAGGGGCAGATGCCTATATAGCTAAACCCTTTCAACCAATCGAGTTGGTAGGAACAGTCAAACAACTGCTGCGAGGACAAGGATGAAAATAATATGGTTAACAAACCAGATTTTTTAAATGGAAGTGAGCAAGATCAATTCCGTCCCGAATTACAACTAGAAAGTCCCCAAGGTGAGTTGCATTTGCGGTTTTATCTGCCCTCACGTCAGGAATTTGCATTACAAGCTATGGGAATTCGGGAAGTAATTGAACTTAGTCCTGATCGGATTACACCAATTCCTAATACATCTCCCTTACTTTTAGGAACGCTAAATTTACGGGGACGCTTGATTTGGGTGGCTGATTTGGGGCAATTTCTCGGTGAAACAACCCCATTAAACACGGATTGCTCAGAAATCCCTGTCATTGCCATTGAAGATCAAGATACGATAGTAGGCTTAGGAGTAGAAGAAATTTGTGGGATGGACTGGCTTGATGTACAGTATCTAAAGCCACAAAATAACGTACCAGATGCTATGGCTCCGTTTTTGCGGGGAGAGTGGTTATTTGATACAGAAAAAGAAAAAAAATATTTACGACTACTGGATCAAATAGCAATTTTGCGAAGTGCGCGGTGGGCAGAATGAACTAGGGAGGGAGGATATGGAAGCACGTATAGACAATCAAGAGCTAACTTATGATCGGGCAAGAATAGCTTATGAGCAACAAGACTATGAATTAGCCGCGGTATTAATTGATAAGTTGGTGCAAAATTCACCAACTGACCCTAACTTACATTTGTTAAAGGGACATACATACTATATGTTGCAACAATACGATGTGGCTAAAGATAGCTACCAAAGCGTATTGTATTTAACAAGCGAAGAAGAAGTTATTCGTCTTGTTAATAATTGTATTGCAACTATAGATCAGTATACAGAGCCTTTTAGTGATTATAAATCTCCATTTCATGGTCTGGTGACAACTGGAGAATCTTTGGATTTAGGGATGATGGGGAATTTGCATAGCCGCAGTGTGGAAATGAACTCCTTTGCAGAATATGAACCACCCCTAGATCCTCTAGAACATAATCCGTTCGCAAGTCATCCAGATAGTATGGAATTTGACAGCAATGCCTTAGATGGTGTCATGAGTGATGATCCCTTTGGTGTACCTACCGAATATCTCACCAGTGATCCAATATCAGGTCAATTAGAGTTACCACCTTTTTGGCAAGAAGATATTTCTGGCGGTGATAATCAGGCTGTTATTAATCACAATTTAGCTAATGAAACTTCAGCAATTAGTGATGATTCCAGCAGCTATTCACCTTTTGCAGCAACTAAATTATCCCTTGATTATGACTCTGAAAATCAGACTGAGATATTGATGGGGGAAGATATAGACGACTTAATGGATGATAACTTTGAAGATTTAACCCTCAGCCAAAACGATACATATTTAGAGATTAACGAACAGGCAATCAACAACAATCAAGATCAACCAATATCGGCATCATTTACCAACAATTCTGCGCCACCACAACGGCAGTTTAATTTCAACTCTTCATCAGCAAAAAATAACTTTGATGATGATAGTTTTGACTTAGATGCGTTTGAATCTGCTTTTGGGGCAGAGAATGAAGGAGATTTAGGGGCTGAAACCTTTATTTCCACTAAAGATACTAGTAATATCTCCAGTGGAGGCAGTAATAAGAATAATATAGAGTTTTTAAACGACTTTGATGAATTCGATGATCTCGGTGATAGACCAGGATTTGATCTCACTGAAGATAGCAGTTTTGGCGATGGGGGAATGCTGTCAGAATCTCCAGATAGTCGGGGAAATTCGCTAAATCAATTTGTTGATGACTCATTCAATGATCAAGAAAGCGATGCTTATCAAGATCGCAGTCATCGTGATCAAGAACTATTCACAATTACTGGCGCTCAAGAAGCAGTTCCTGTTTTTACCCAATCAGAGGTGGCGAAGACAGAACCCAATGTAGCCTTTGACCAAGGCCTATTTGGACCCTTTGAAAACGCCTCCCTCGATAAAAAACAATGGTGGATAGCCGGAACTGTCGGCTTAGTATCACTAGTGGGTGTAGCTATTGTGAGCGCGGTGACAATTTCAATTTCACCGGCTCAACAACGGGAATCCGTGAGAAATACAGGTTGGTTAATGGCCTTAGCCGCAGGAGCTACAGGTGCAGCTACCGCTGGGTTTATGAGTAATCTCACTCTCAAACAAATTCGCCGGACTACTAAGGATCTGCAAAGTCAGTTTGATTCTGTCCGTCAAGGCAATATGAATGTGGAAGCAACAGTCTATTCACAAGATGAATTAGGCTATTTAGCCACTGGCTTTAATGATATGGCTAGGGTAATTTTCACAACTACGAATGAAGCCCAACGCAAAGCCATGGAGATGGAAGAAGCTAAAGAAAACCTGCAACGTCAGGTAATTCGCCTTCTGGATGACGTAGAAGGAGCAGCCAGAGGAGATTTGACAGTTCAAGCCGAAGTCACAGCCGACGTACTGGGAGCGGTTGCTGATGCCTTTAACCTGACAATTCAAAATCTCCGGGATATTGTCCAACAGGTAAAAGTGGCGGCACGGGATGTGACCAAAGGTTCAACCAATTCCGAAACTTTTGCTAGAGCCTTATCTGGGGATGCTTTACGACAAGCAGAAGAGTTAGCTGTGACGTTGAATTCCGTCCAGGTCATGACTGATTCCATCCAACGGGTAGCAGAAGCAGCCAAGGAAGCGGAAACTGTAGCCCGTGAAGCCAGTAAAATCGCTCAGAAAGGGGGAGAAGCGGTAGAAAATACGGTGGTAGGGATTTTGGAAATTCGGGAAACAGTCGCAGAAACTAGCCGAAAAGTGAAACGATTGGCGGAATCTTCCCAAGAAATTAACTCTATTGTTGCCATAGTTTCACAAATTGCTTCCCGTACCAATTTGTTAGCTCTTAATGCCAGTATTGAAGCGGCAAGAGCGGGAGAAGCAGGTAGAGGATTCGCTATTGTAGCTGATGAAGTGCGACAGTTGGCAGATCGATCTGCTAAGTCCTTAAAAGAAATTGAGCAAATCGTGATGCAAATTCAAAGCGAAACTAGCTCCGTTATGACAGCTATGGAAGAAGGGACACAACAGGTAATTCATCAAACTAGATTAGCAGAAGAAGCCAAGCGATCGCTAGACAATATTATCCAAGTAGCCGATCATATTGATATT
Organism: Dolichospermum sp. UHCC 0352; assembly: GCF_009711925.1. Classification (NCBI taxonomy): domain Bacteria; kingdom Bacillati; phylum Cyanobacteriota; class Cyanophyceae; order Nostocales; family Aphanizomenonaceae; genus Dolichospermum; species Dolichospermum sp. UHCC 0352. The sequence goes on from NZ_VIKY01000270.1 coordinate 27,645, forward strand.
TTGGTAAGATCAATTACCAGTGATACCGTAGAACAAACGGAAACTTCTCGTGCTGTGGCACAAGTAATGCAATCTGTGGAACTAACGGCTCAAGAAACCTCTCAAGAAGCACAGCGGGTTTCTGGAGCATTGCAACATTTAGTGGGAGTATCCCGCGACTTGATTGCCTCCGTGGAACGCTTCCGAGTAGAAACCACTGAATCAAGGTGAAAGGGAATAGGGAACAGGGAATAGGTAATAGGGAACAGGGAATAGGTAATTGGTAATTGGTAATTGGTAATACAGAATCTTACCTCTGGCAACCGACAACTGACAACTGACAACTGACAACTGACAACCGACAACTGACAACTGACAACTAACAACCCTATTTAACTCACTATGCAGCCGGAACAACAACAACGGATTTTAGGTTACTTTCTCGAAGAAGCCAGGGAACACCTAAACACTATTGAACAAGGATTACTGAATCTCCAAAGTACCCTGGAAGATTCAGAAATGATTAATGAAGTCTTCCGTGCAGCCCACTCCATCAAAGGTGGTGCGGCCATGTTGGGTCTGAGTAGTATTCAGCAAACATCCCACCGACTTGAGGATTGCTTCAAGATTCTGAAGGAGCATCCTATTCAAGTAGACCAAAGGTTAGAATCTTTACTACTGAATGTCTGTGATACATTAAAAGCGCTGATAGACAGTCTTGGCAATCCCTTTGGTTTATCAGCAGAAAAAGCTCAAGCTTTGATGCTTAAAACTGAACCAGTCATGCAATGGCTGAATGAGCATATAGAAACACTGTTAAAGCAAGGAAATAATGGAGTAGACAACCTTAATCACAATCATCTCCAACCACCAATATCTGTGATTCCCCAGATCCAGAAATCACCTATAACAACCAGACAAAATCAGGATTGGACAGAGTTTCAAGGGCAGGTATTAGAAATTCTGCGGGAAATGCTGCAACAGTTTAAACAAACTAACTTAGGGCGTTCCCGCGAAAATTTGCAAGAATGCTGCCATCAATTAGTAAAAATTGGTAGAGACTTAAATTTATCAAATTGGTGTAGTTTGTGTGAATCGGCAGCCCTTGCCATATCTAATCCTGATCATAGTTATCTGACTTTAGCCAAAATTATTATTACTGAAATTAAACAGGCTCAAGAATTAGTTCTTCAAAATCAAGATGCAAAAATTGCGATTAGTCAACAGCTAGAAACTCTGTTTCCTCTCCCACAACTCGAGTTATTGGAATTTGAGGAAACTTTATTTACAGACACAACAGAACTAAATTTAGAACCATTAGAATTTGGTAATCTGTTGGACAATAGTCCAGATTTACAATTCCCCTCAGATAATGTTATCACAGAATTAATCTCAGTTTCTAGAGAATCTCACCAGCTTGATCCTGAAAATGAGGCAACTAACACTAATAAGTTAGAAGAATTATTGACATTCACTGAAGACGATGAATTGTCGGTTATAGTTGAAATAACTGAAGCAGAAAATATTGCCCTCTCAGAAATAGCCAGCACCTCTGAAATCAGTTTTGATAATTTGTTATTAGAGGAGGATAAATACGCAAAAGATCAGGCAGATGAAAATGCTAATTCTTCCGCAAAAATTATTCCTACAACCATAAAAACATCAAAAATAAAACCATCAGCACCAGAAAGTTTATCATTAGATAATCTGTTTGTAGAAGTAGCAAAGAATCCACCACCGCTAACAAATGAAATTGATGACTTATTTGGAACATCAGAAATTACAACTAATCTTGCTAATTCAATAGATAATTTAGATAACTTCTGGGATGATCTGGACACAACAGACTCAGAAATTACTACTTCAGTTAATCAAGATATAGCTAAAGAATTAGAGCAAAGTTTATTTAGTGCATCAGTTGAGATTGTTCCCAAAAATCAGCTTTCAGCTACAAATAATAGTTTAGATACAAAAGAGTTTGATCTGATTTCCCAAGCACAAGAACAATCTTTTGATTTATTTTTCACATCAGATACTGATAGCCAGACGCAAACTGAAGATAATTTATTTGGTGATTTTGGAGATGTAACCACAGAACCAGAAACAGATATTTCTGTAGTGGGTGAAACTTCTCCACAATTAGAGTTGGCAAATGGAGAAGAATTTTCATTAGATGAATTTGCGGCAATAGAAGCATTTTTAGATGAACCTGCCAGCGCAACTCTGGTAGAACTATCTTTACTAGATGAATTTGCGGCAATAGAAGCATTTTTGTCCGCATTCCCAGAAGAAAGTACCCGTCAGGAATCTATTCAAGATGAAGATTTTGCAGCATTAGAAGCATTGCTGAGTGAGAATGAAGATAATGGACTAAAGATTAGTTCACAGCCACCAATAATTATTCAACCTACTGTAGTTAAGTCTCAAAATACTTTTTTGCCCCTTCGACAAGCTCAGGACAACCTCTTAGGACTAGAAGATGAATTTAGTGAATTAGAAAACTTGTTAGAACAGGCTGATAAAAAAATATCTAACTCATCAGCAACATCAAGAAAAACTTCTACAAGTAAAATCCCCCGTCCCATGACTCGACGGACGATAAAAGAAGAAAGCATCAAAATTCCAGTTAAACAACTGGATGATATGAGTAACTTGGTTGGGGAGTTGGTGGTAAATCGCAACACCTTAGAGCAGGATCATGAACGTCTACGACAGGCACTAGATAGCCTATTGCTTCAGGTGCAGCACCTCTCCGATGTGGGAATGAGGATGCAGGAATACTACGAGCGATCGCTCGTAGAATCCTCTCTTCTCTCCACTCGCCGCTCTAGAGAATATGATGATTCATCGGACAATTCCCATAATCGTGGGTTCAGCGAAATCGAAATGGATCGATTTACGCCTTTTCATATCCTGGCGCAAGAAATGATTCAGTTCATCGTGCGAGTCCGGGAGTCAGCCAGTGATATTGACTTTATTACCGAAGAAACAGAACAGGTAGCCCGACAGTTACGCCAAGCAACTAACCAGCTACAAGCAGGACTAACAAAAGCCAGAATGGTGACATTTGCCCAAGCTGTTGATCGATTAAGGCGAGGAGTGCGGGATAATGCCATTAGATATGGCAAACAGGTAGAGTTAGTCACAGAAGGTGTTGATACCCTGGTTGACAAGATGATTTTAGATCATCTGACAGATCCTTTGACTCACATGGTCAATAATGCGATCGCCCACGGCATTGAAACCCCAGAAATCCGGCAAGCAGCGGGTAAATCACCCACAGGTATCATTAATATTCGCGCCTTACAACAAGGAAACCAAACCATTATTTCTGTCAGTGACGATGGCGCTGGTATTGATCATCAAAAAGTTAAAAACAAGGCGGTTAAAAAAGGTATCCTGACCCCTGAACAGGCACAAACCATGTCTCGGATAGATGCCTATGAACTTTTATTCCTCCCTAGCTTCAGTACCGCCGATGAAGTAGACGATATCAAAGGCAGGGGTATGGGCATGAACGTCGTCCAAAACGATATCAGCGAAATTCGCGGGACAGTTGGGACTGACTCCACACTAGGTCAAGGAACTAGCTTTACAATTCGTCTGCCACTGACTCTGAGTATTTGTAAAGCCCTATTCTGCATCTGTGATCGCACCAGAATCGCTTTTCCCATGGATGGTGTAGAGGATACTCTAAGTATCACAGCCAAAAACATTCAGCAAGATGCTGAGGGACAATCATTTATTGTCTGGAGAGATATTAACCTCCCCTTCCAACCTTTAAAAGACATCTTAGTTTTTAATCGTCAGCTTACCCGTGGGAACTTCTATGGGACTAAAAAAGATGATGATCTGATTTCTGTAATCATTGTCCGCTCAGGGAATACAATGATTGCTTTACAAATTGATCAAATTCTGAGTCAACAGGAAATTGTAATTAAGCAATTTGAAGGTCCAGCACCTAAACCCAGTGGTATAGCTGGTGCTACAGTTCTTGGCGATGGTATGATTATGCCTATCGCTGACGTATTGGAAATTATTGATATCTTCCAAGGTAAGATGTCTAAACATATCGGTGGAAATTGGCAGCACTCAGGTTTATCCTCAATAGACATCCCACTCGCTGATAAGGTAGAAATAACAGTATTAATTGTTGATGACTCGATCACAGTTAGACAACTTTTATCTCTGACCTTTGCAAAAGCTGGATATCGTGTAGAACAAGCCCGTGATGGACAAGAAGCCTGGGATAAACTTCGTTCCGGTTTACCTTGCGATATCGTTTTCTGTGACATCGAAATGCCTCGTTGTGATGGACTAGAATTTCTCTCACGGATTCAAAAAGATAGTTCTTTTGACCAGCTACCTATTGCTATGCTTACCTCTCGTGGTGCTGATAAACATAGACAAATGGCGCTACAGCTTGGGGCTAGTGGCTACTTTACTAAACCCTATTTAGAAGAAGCACTTTTAGAAGCAGCTTCGCGGATGCTCAAAGGAGAAAAACTCGTAATTGCTTAACCCTTTTTCCTGGATTTCTCGCCAGAGGTATTTTGTCAATAAGATTTAGATGCGTTTCCCCTGCATATATAGCGGGCAAGATGCCCGCACTACATAAGTTTTCTGTTCCCTCTGACTGAATAGCAACTTCAAAAATTCACAATAATTTCACCGTAACTTCATATTTATGGATATACAACAATTTGCTCAATTAATTATCAACGGTATTGCTGTAGGTAGCATTATCGCCCTAGCAGCAGTTGGACTGACCTTAACCTATGGGATTTTGCGGTTGTCTAATTTTGCCCACGGTGATTTTCTCACTTTGGGAGCTTATTTAACCCTTATAGTCAATGGTATGGGTCTAAATATTTGGCTGTCAATGATTGTGGCTACCTTGGGAACTGTGGGAGGAATGTTACTAGCAGAAAAGTTGCTGTGGTCAAAAATGCGGTCTATCCGTGCTAGTGCGACAACTCTGATTATTATCTCTATCGGTCTAGCTTTATTTCTCCGCAATGGGATTATTTTTCTCTGGGGAGGTAAAAACCAAAATTATAATTTGCCTGTGATTCCGGCTTTAGAATTTGGGACATTAAAAGTACCGCAAAATCAATTATTGGTGCTGGGATTAGCGATTATGGCGATTTTATCGCTTCACTACTTGCTGCAAAATACCAAAATTGGTAAGGCAATGCGGGCAGTAGCTGATGATTTAGATTTAGCTAGAGTTTCTGGTATTAATGTTGATCGAGTAATTTTGTGGACTTGGGTAATTGCTGGGACATTTACTTCTTTAGGTGGCAGTATGTACGGGCTAATTACCGCCGTGCGTCCAAATATGGGTTGGTTTTTGATTTTACCTTTGTTTGCTTCAGTGATTTTGGGCGGAATTGGCAATCCTTACGGAGCGATCGCCGCAGCGTTTATTATTGGTATTGCCCAAGAAGTTAGCACCCCTTGGCTAGGCTCACAGTATAAGCAAGGTGTAGCCCTATTAATCATGATTTTGGTGCTGCTTATTCGCCCCAAGGGTTTATTTAAAGGTACGATTTAAGCAGCACCAGCCTACTTCTAACTAGTCAATGATGTGGAAGTAGTAAGCTGCTACTAAAAAGTTAATAGCTAAAAGTAGCAATGCCCAACCAGTACGGAAAACGTAGGAAGGTTTAGCAGCAGGTTTGCTCTTAGCAGTCATAAGCGGTTCTCCTAATTTAGTGACTTTTTAAGAAATAGCAAACTCACGCGCCAATTTTGCAAATTCTTTAAAAATGTTTTTGTAAGGAATCAGGAGTCAGGAGTCACCGAGTCACCGAGTCACCGAGTCACCGAGTCAGGAGGAAGAAAGAAGTAAATAAAGAAATTTATATCCATGCTCCCCTACTCCCCCTACTCCCCCTGTCTCTTATACACATCTAGATGTGTATAAGAGACAGGTTTAGTTATACTTAAATTCTAGAATTGTTTACATTGTATCACATCTACTGTTAT
>NZ_VIKY01000271.1:0-3273 GCF_009711925.1 Dolichospermum sp. UHCC 0352
TGGAACCACACTGATCCCTTCCCGAACTCAGAGGTGAAACGCTGCTGCGGCGACGATAGTTTAGGGGTAGCCCTCCGTGAAAATAGCTCGATGCCAGGTTTATTATTTAACAACAATGCCCCTTCTATTCTTTTAGACGGGGTTTTGTTTTTTGGGTTGTTATATCCTTCCTACCTTTGCTCTTCTGCGCGAAACAATTATTTAATTATTTAATTATTTACTTTCTATCTCAGAATAAGCCGCATAAACACCCTTTACATTATACCAATTCAAGAAAATTCGGGCAATTTCTAAAGCCAATTGTGGCTTACCCAAATCAATCAACCATTGCAAAAATGGGGACATAGTTTTTTCATTCAATAACCCGTTTACAGAAAGAATTCCCCATAATAAACGATGAAACCAAGTCATTTGAATCATCATTTTCACTTCCCAAGTAGGATGTTTTTGATAAAACAAAACTCCCATTCTTCCCCGTTGAATTTCCTGATCAATTAACTTAGGAATTTGCTGTAAACTAAAAGGTGGATGCCAATGATAACCAACAGCTTCAGGACATTTAATTAATTGCAAACCTAATTTTTTTAACCTCACACCTAATTCTAAATCTTCCCAACCATAAAGTTGAAACCCATTATCAAATAAACCAGCTTCTTCTAACCAACGTTTAGGAATAGCCACGTTACCCGTAGCAAAGAAAGCAGCGGAAAAATCTGTGATTTTATAGGGTTCAGCGGTGGGATTGGCAAAATTACAAGTATTTATTACAGCACCGTAAGTAAAAAAACAGTTATTTCCTAATTTCTCTTTTCCTTGTACCAAAGCATTTGTATGAGCTTGCAGGAAGTTAGACAAAACCACTAAATCACTATCAATAAAAATAATTGTGTCACCTTGGGCTTTTTCCACACCTAAATTTCGCGCCGCAGCCGGACCTGCATGATCCTGCTCAAAACAGCGGACATGAGAAAACTCATCTTTGTGTACTGCTAACCAGTTCAAAGTACCATCAGTAGAACCATCATCTACCAATACAACTTCATAACCTTCTATATAGTTTTTGTTGCTGAACTCCTGACTCTCTAAAGCGCGGAGGCACTTTTCCAGAATTGGTAAGCGATTATAAGTAGGAATGACAATACTAAAAAACACAGTTTCACCCAAAAAAAGTACTGGCCATATTGAGAATAAGACAAATATAACAAAGTTACTGTTGCACAAGAAAATATACGCTAGGCAAGTCAGATATAATAATAACTCATTCTTTGTTTTCCTAAGTGGAGAAATTCATGGGTCGCGCTAAAAAGGTTGTTCTAGCATATTCTGGTGGAGTTGATACTTCTGTTTGCATTCCCTATTTAAAGCAAGAGTGGGGAGTAGAAGAGATAATTACCCTAGCAGCAGATTTAGGTCAGGGAGATGAATTAGAACCAGTTCGAGAAAAAGCCCTGAAATCCGGTGCAAGTGAATCCTTGGTAGTGGATGTTAAGGATATATTTGTTAAAGACTACGCGTTTCCAGCGATTCAAGCCAACGCCCTCTATGAAAATCGCTATCCTTTAGGAACAGCCCTGGCTCGACCTTTGATTGCTAAAATATTAGTGGAAGCCGCTGCAAAATATGGTGCAGATGCGATCGCTCACGGTTGCACAGGCAAAGGCAACGACCAAGTACGCTTTGATGTCTCCTGTACAGCCCTCAACCCCAACCTCAAAATCCTTGCACCAGCGAGAGAATGGGGTATGAGTCGGGAGGAAACCATAGCCTATGGTGAAAAATGTGGTATTCCTGCACCAGTGAAAAAATCTTCTCCGTTCAGTATAGATAAAAACTTGCTTGGTCGCAGTATTGAAGCTGGTACATTGGAAGATCCAGCAAATGAGCCGCCAGAAGAAATCTATGAAATGACCAAAGCCATAATTGATACTCCTAACGAACCGGAATATCTAGAAATTGGGTTCCAAAAAGGGCTTCCTACCACCATTAACGGCACATCAAAACAGCCTGTGGAGTTAATTGAACAACTCAATAAAATCATTGGTAATCATGGGATTGGGCGGATTGACATGATTGAAAACCGCTTGGTAGGAATCAAATCACGGGAAATTTACGAATCACCAGCAATGATAGTTCTAATTAACGCTCACCGTGACTTAGAAAGCCTCACTTTAACAGCAGATGTCAGTCAGTACAAACGAGGTATGGAAGAAACCTATACCAAACTCGTATATAACGGACTTTGGTACAGCCCACTCAAAGCAGCTTTAGATGCTTTTATTCAACAAACACAAGAAAAAGTTTCTGGTGTCGTGCGGTTAAAACTTTTCAAAGGTAACGCCACCATAGTTGGCCGTTGGAGTGATAATTCCCTCTACACTCCCGATTTAGCCACCTACGGCGCAGAAGATCAATTTGATCACAAAGCCGCAGAAGGCTTTATCTACGTTTGGGGACTACCTACTCGCATTTGGGCGCAGCAGAATAAGTAATAATTCAGATACCCGACTTCTTAAAGAAGCCGGGTATCTTTACTACTCTTCTGTTTGCTGCTTAACTTCGCGGGACTCTAACCAAATTGGTATAGCAATCACAGCAACTAAAATAAGTAACGCCAAAATTGCAAATTTACTTACCCAAGCCACCAATTGTTCTAGGGAAATAATCCTTCCCGCGAAAAAAGCTAATGTCACCATGACGCTACCCCAAGCAGTCGCCCCAGCTACGTTATAAATCAGGAATTTACCAAAGGGCATTTCTGCTATACCCGCAAGTGGTGAAGCGAAAATCCGCAATAAGGCAAAAAAGCGGCCAAAAAATACAGCTTTAGCGGCGTTTTCCGTAAATTGCTCTTTAATACTCAGCAGTCGGACTTCGGAAATGCGGAAAATCTTGCCAGCTTGGAGCAGAAAAGGCCAACCGCCAACTCTACCAATCCAATAGCCGCAATTACCACCAATTACAGCACCTCCAATAGCGTTACCGAGAACCAGCCAGTAATTTAATTCATTACTACCAGCAAGGAAACCACCAACAATCGTTACGGTTTCTCCAGGAAGAGGAATGCCCAAATTTTCTAGCAATATTCCCAAAAAAATCGCTAAATAACCATAATTATGAGCAATTTCTTGGATGTTTTCTAGTGAAAGTAGCTCAAAAGACATCCAGCACCACCGAGTTTACAAATTTTTACCTTTACCATATCTTTGCTTGTTTTTGGCTAGGGTGTCAATCAAACCGCAATAGGAGGAGTCAGGAGTCAGGAGTCAGGAGTCA
>NZ_VIKY01000272.1:0-8473 GCF_009711925.1 Dolichospermum sp. UHCC 0352
TGTGGTTTTGGGTTTTGGGGTTTAAGTTGAGCGAACTGACAAGTCAGCGCTTCGCTATCGCACTCCCTCAACTCCCCAAAAGCGATTATTCATCTTTATTAAACTGATACGTCTGACTCCCCCTGCGGTAAAATATCCTTAGTTCAAGGAATTGACTATGAAAATAAAAGCAATTATTTGGGAAGAAGATGGTGTATGGTGTGGTTCTGTACCAGCTTTACCAGGGTGTCATACCTGGGGTGAAAGTTATGAACATTTATTAGAAATGTTGAAAGATGCTGTTCAAGGTTGGTTAGAAGTTGCTAGTCAGCAAGAAGAAATTGAACCAGAAAAACAATTAATTGAGTTATCTTTATGAAATCCGTTTCTGGTAAATCTCTGTGTAAGATTGTGGAACGCTATGGATGGAATCTAAAAAGGATTACAGGTAGTCATCATATCTATGTTAAGGAAGGTATGAGTGTGATTCTTTCTATACCTGTTCATGGAAATCGTGATCTACCTATGGGTACACTGAAAAGTATTTTGAAAGATGCTGGTTTAACTGAAGAAGATTTAGATTAATTTCGCTATCGCACTCCATCAACCTCCCCAAACAGCGAACTGACAAGTCAGTGCTTGCGCTATCGCATCCCCTCAACTCCCAAACAGCGAACTGACAAGTCAGCGCTTGCGCTATCGCACCCCCTCAACTCCCCAAACAGCGAACTGACAAGTCAGCGCTTGCGCTATCGCATCCCTTCAACTCCCCAAACAGCGAACTGACAAGTCAGCGCTTGCGCTATCGCATCCCTTCAACTCCCCAAACAGCGAACTGACAAGTCAGCGCTTGCGCTATCGCACTCCCTCAACTTCTCTTTTTAACGAACCAAAGAGACACAGTGTATTGCAATCATCACCAAAATAATTACGTTTCAGCAAAGACTGCTCGCATCTAATTACGTTTTTACTGTACTTCTTCACAGAGTAAATTACAGTATGCTATCGGTGAAGTTTGTTAGCTATAAAGCCAAACTCATTCAGAAAATTAGTGTTATTACTTGCTGTTATTAATTATACTGGTTAGTTTAGTAATCTTGATAGTCAAAGGTCTTGTTATTTTTCGTCAGAGAAGCTAAGGTAGAGTTAAAATATAATGCGCTTTATAAGCTTAGGTGTTGCAAATGGGTATCCTAGAGGCTATCAAACCTGGTTATTTTGAAGAATTTCGGCTTGAAGAAGCTCAATTATTCTTAGAGCAGTGTTTAGCCTGTGATTCTTCCAATGCTGAATTTTATGAATTTCTTGGAAATATTGCACAACGTCAAGGCATAAACATAGATCAGGTAAAATATAAGCTCTCTGAGGCTCTTCAAGAATTTATAATTTTGTTTGAGCTTCAAGAACAGCTTGTTATTACAGGTTCACAAATCAAGGAGCTTACTAAACGTATTCCTGCTCCTGATTCTGAAAATAAATTAAAGCGTAGTTACGCGCTTGAAGAAAAATTCTTGGACATGGCTTTTCAGAAGTTTGTCGAAAGAGTTTCTGAAATTAATTATGTTCACTCCAGAATCGTAGAGAATTACTGGAACTATCTTCCTGAGAAGCTTCAGGATTTGATTTTGTTTGGTTATATCCAAGAATTATTGGCTCAAGGAAAATATTCTTTATCTGAACTTGGCATTTCTCAAGCTGTTTGCAAAAAACACGAAGATTCGTTTTTGCAATTCAAGAGTTATCTTCTCAATGTATTGAGTGATTCTGATGTTGGTGTACGGTTACCTCAGTTAATAGATAAATATGAGCAAATAGTTTCTAATACCTCTGAAAATAATCCTAGCCAGCAGAAAAAAACACCATGTAAGAGGTATAATTTGGAAGAGTTCTTAGTAAAAATAACTCCTCTAAATTCTCATGGTGAAAGTGACTGGGGTGAAGCAATTGGTAACGAAGTTTGGTAGTAAGGTATATGTGCCGGAGCGCGGCGACATTGTATGGCTAAATTTCAGCCCTCAAGAGGGGCGTGAACAAGCTGGTCATCGCCCCGCTTTAATTATTTCTCCTATGATATATAATGACTTAGGTCTTGCTCTAGTCTGCCCAATAACTAACAGTACAAAAGGTTATCCTTTTGAAGTTCCTATACCTAGCGGTATAAATACTACAGGTGTTGTTTTAGCAGATCATCTTAAAAGCATTGATTGGAAAGCAAGAAAAGCTGAATTTATTGAAAAAGTTTCAGTTGAATTTGTTACTGAAGTCATTAGTATATTATCTGTGATAATTCCCTATCCTCAGCAAGATTAAAAGTGTTGTAATGACTGAGGATAAAAGCAATTAGTAAAATACTAATATCGCACCCCTCCAACTTCCCAAACAGCGAACTGCTTGCAGCAGCGCTTCGCTATCGCTCTCCCTCAAACTCCCAAACATCTTTTTTAACGAACCGCAGAGACGCAGAGGACACAGAGAAAGAGAGATCGCACTCCTTCAACTCCCCAACATCCTTTTTTAACGAACCACGAAGACACGAAGAACACGAAGGAAGAAGAGAAGAGCGATCGCATCCCTCAACATCCCAAACAGCGAACTGCTTGCAGCAGCGCTTCGCTATCGCATCCCTCCAACTTCCCAAAAGCGATCGCATCCCCTCAACTTCCCAAACAGCGAACTGCTTGCAGCAGCGCTTCGCTATCGCACCCCCTCAACCTTCCAAACAGCGACGCACCCCCTCAACCTCCCAAACAGCGAACTGCTTGCAGCAGCGCTTCGCTATCGCACCCCCTCAACCTCCCAAACAGCGAACTGCTTGCAGCAGCGCTTCGCTATCGCACACCCTCAACTCCCCAACATCCTTTTTTAACGAACCACTCCAGACACAGAGGACACAGAGAGTTTCGCGCAAAGTCGCAAAGGAGCAAAGACGCAAAGAATCGCACTTTTCCCCAATATCCTTTTTTAACGAACCACGAAGACGCGAAGAACACGAAGGAAGAAGAGAAGAAAAGAGCGATCGCATAGCTTACTGTATCGTATCAAATGAAACAGGTTGAGGTAAAATATCTAAATATACCCACACTCATAGTTTTACAGATTGATACAGATGAAATTAAGACAAGTAGCAAGCGGATGGGAATTTGAAAGCGAAAAAGATTTAGAAAATTTGGTTTGGAACAACTTAGAAAAGATATTTGGATATAAACCTTTAAAGCGACAGTATCAAGTCAGTGGACAATATTGTGATATTTTAGCTTTTGGTAAAAATAAGGAACTTGTAATCATAGAGTTAAAAAACTCTGAAGATAGATATATTGTCCAACAACTTACTCGTTATTATGATGCTCTTTTAGATGAAAAACCTTTTCCTGAATATATAAATTTTCAAGTTCCTATAGTTTTAATTGCTGTTACTCCGAATTTTCATAGAGATAACTATACTGATCGAAAATATCATCAACTAAAATTTAACTTCTTGCAGTTTAAAATTATTTGTCAAGAGCAAAAATTTAGTCTAAACATAATTAATGTAGATACTACTCTCAACTGGAAATTAGATTTTGATTATTCACGAGAAAATCATCTTAAAAAAGAAATTCCTAGTCCTCATAAACGGTTTTATCAATTAATTGAAAAATGTACACCTCAAGAAAGAGGTAAATTACTCACATTTCGAGAAACAATTTTACAATTTGATGATCGTATGCAAGAAATATCCCAAGATGGTGGTATTTATTATGGTAACGCGAAAACTAAACATTGTGCTGAATTAAGGCTAGATAGCAAAAAAGAACTTGTGCTATTTTTATGGCTACCTCGCAATTTCTTATGGGAACAACAAGGTAATATTTTTAGATTCAGAATTTGGACAGATTGGAAGAATGCAGCTATTGTTATGCCTGTCTCCAGAGGACTTGGTAAAGTAAATCCAACTCGTATTAAATTTGCAAAGGAAGATGCTAAAAATCGAAGTTTAAATATCTTTATTTATGAAGCTTTACGTAGATGGTTTGAAAGAATTTAATCTTACCTCTTCTTTGCGCCTTTGCTCCTTAGCGTCTTTGCGCGAAACAAAACTCTCCGTGTCTCTGCGCCTCTGCGTGAGAAAAAAGGGCATAGTCAACAAACTACACCCCTAGCCTATATCTAGAGCTGCTTCACCTCACTAACCAACTTAGCCACCATATCCTTAGCGCTACCAAACAACATCGTCGTTTTAGCCTTATAAAACAACTCATTATCAACACCAGCAAAACCCGCACTCATACCGCGCTTAATCACAATAGTTTGCTTTGCGCGATCAACCTCCAAAATCGGCATCCCATAAATAGGACTATTCTTATCACTACGCGCCGCCGGATTGACCACATCATTAGCACCAATCACCAACGCCACATCAGCCTGTTCAAACTGGGGATTAATATCCTCCATATCATACAACTGCGTATAAGCCACATTAGCTTCCGCCAATAATACATTCATGTGTCCCGGCATTCTCCCCGCCACCGGATGTATCGCATATTTCACATCCACACCCATGCGCTCTAATTGATCAGCCAACTCCCGGACGCTATGCTGTGCTTGAGCAACCGCCATACCGTAACCTGGGACAATCACCACAGAACGGGCATAACCCAACATCATCGCCCCTTCCTCAGCATCAATACTGCGAACAGGTTGATCACTAGCGCCAGCAGCCGCACCACCACTAGCAGTAGAAACAGAACCAAAAGCACTAAATAAGACACTGAACAAAGAACGGTTCATAGCCTTACACATAATTTCCGTGAGGATAAGACCAGAAGCCCCCACCAAAGCACCGGCGATGATTAACATATTGTTCATCACCACAAACCCAGCCGCAGCCGCAGCCACACCGGAGAGGGAGTTTAACAGAGAGATGACAACAGGCATATCACCCCCACCAATGGGGAGGACGAACATCACACCCAAGACCAAAGAAACAGCCACCACTCCCAAAAATACGGGGAGGCTATCTGGTGTCATGATTAAATAGGCACTTCCAGCTAAATAAGAACCCAAAAGCAAGAGGTTAAAAGGTTGTTGCAAAGGAAAGGTAATGGGAGTACCGCTAATTAGACCTTGCAATTTGGCAAAAGCGAGAAAACTACCTGTTAAAGTCACGCCACCAATTAACACATCCAATAACATGGAAATGTTGACATCGAGGGGGATAGGCTGTGAACTATCTAATAACCGCCAAAATTCAGCAACGGCAATTAATGCGGAAGATGCTCCACCTAAACCATTTAATAAACCCACCATTTGGGGCATTTCCGTCATTTGCACTTTGTAAGCAATAACAGCGCCAATTACCGAACCAATAGCCAAACCTATCAAAATCATCTCGTAATTTAATACGTGCTGATCTAGCATTGTAGCGACAATAGCTAATAGCATTCCCACCGCAGCGACAAGATTACCATTTCTAGCACTAGCGGGAGAACCCAGCTTTTTCAAACCTAAGATAAATAATGACGCAGCGACTAAATAAGTTAGCTGAATCCCAGTTGGTAAAAAGTCGCTCATGCTTTAACTTCCTTTTTTTTAAACATTTGCAGCATTCTGTCAGTGACTAAAAAACCACCGACAACATTCACCATTGCCAAAATTACGGCGATTAAACCGAGAATGACTGATAAGTTCGTGTTTTTCTCCCCCGCAGCCAGGATTGCACCAATTACGGAAATCCCGGAAATCGCGTTTGAACCGGACATTAACGGAGTGTGTAACGTGGGGGGAATTTTGTTAATCACTTCAAAGCCAATAAAAGAGGCTAGGACGAGTACAAATAAAGCCGGAAGTAATGCTTGTGTCATGTTAATTTTGGATTTAAGAGGTTTCGCGCAAAGATACAAAGGAGCAAAGACGCAAAGAGAAGATTTACAACAATCATGGAAAATATCCCTCAAACACTCATTTCTCTGTGAACTCTGTGCCTCTGTGGTTCGTTATTCCGTAATTAGTCCGCGCAGGCGGACTTTGCCTGTGTAGCCGCGAATTATATTCGCCTGGGCTTTGTTTGTATCAACTAAACCGCTACCGCTTGCAAAGCGTCTTTTACTCGTTGGTTTCTAATTTCTCCACCATGAGTAACACAAGCTGCGTCAACGATATCGTCACCAAAGTTGATTTCTAAGGCTTTGTCTTTAATTAACAATTGCATTAATGAGGTAACGTTCTTTGCGTACAGTTGACTGGCGTGTACTGGCATGGATGAGGGTAAATTAATTGGTCCGATAATTGTTACCCCGTTCCAAATAATATCTTTACCCGCTTCTGTACAAGCGCAGTTTCCACCTTGTTCTGCGGCTAAATCCACAATTACTGAACCGGGTTTCATTTGTGCCACCATTTCTTCTGTCACCAGTCTGGGGGCTTGTCTCCCTGGTACTTGGGCGGTGGTAATGACAATATCGGAGTTTTTGACGTGGCTGGCTACTAGTTCTTGGGTACGCTTTTTACTATCTTCTGAAATTTCTTTGGCGTAACCACCGGCTGCTACGGTTTCTTCTTCGAGTTTGACTTCGACGAATTTCGCCCCTAAGCTTTGCACTTCTTCTTTAACGGCTGGGCGGATATCAAAGGCTTCTACTACTGCTCCTAGCCTTCTGGCCGTCGCTATGGCTTGCAATCCTGCCACACCTGCACCCATAATAAATACTTTGGCGGGAGCAATTGTCCCCGCAGCGGTGGTTAACATGGGGAAGTATTTCGGTAATGCCGCCGCCGCAATCAATACGGCTTTATAGCCCGCCAGTGAAGCCTGGGAAGACAAGGCATCCATGCTTTGCGCCCTGGTGGTACGGGGGATTAATTCCATGCTCAAAGCGGTAATTTGCCGATTTGCTAATTGTTGAGCAATTACGGGATTTCCCAGGGGATTAAGGAAGCTAATTAATACAGAGCCAGATTTAAGTAATTCAATTTCTGTTCGGCCGTCTTCTCTGGTTTGCGGTGGGCTAACTTTGAGTAAAATATCTGCTTCACTCCATAATTGGGCAGAATCATGACTAATTTTTGCTCCTGCTGCTTCATAGTCAGCATCACTGAAAAATGCTTTTTCTCCCGCACCTGTTTCTACCCAAACTTCTAAACCTTGTTTGACTAATTTTCCCACGGTGTCAGGAATTAAAGCTACACGCCGTTCACAAACTTCTATTTCTTTCGCAACTGCTATTTTCATGCAATCTCCTGGATATAAATACTTAACATCACCCGTTAACTTTTAATACTTCTTATGTCAAATTAGTATCATTAAGCTGATGGGATGATTAACCATGAATTACCTTTGTAGATAGAATTTCCAAATTTTGTTTTTGCTATCTTCGTTCTCTAGTCACAACTTCAACTTGACAGTATGCAGATATCATCCTCACAAAACAGCTATAAGTAGAATTAGTTATCGCACATCCTCTGCCGATTTCTACATTTTGGATATTGTTCTTTAGATTATTTTATATTTTGGAAAATTCGCACTCTTTTTTTGATTCATTATGGAATTTTTAATCATTTGCGATATATCTGAATATTCATAATTAGCAACAAAAATTATTCTTTTAGATAATAAAATTAAGAATGTTTACACTAAATGCTAAATAACAGTAATTTTGCTTTATAGATGGAACTTTTCACAAGAATGGCACTTTTACCTTTAACTAACGTCTATTGTCAAGCATATAGTAGTAAAGTTTAGTTACAAATACTAACGCTTAGTTAAAAACTATCCACTAGCGGAAACCTAATTTATGAAACGCTTACTTTCTGCCTTAGCTGTTACTAGCTGTTTATTAACAAGTTTTTCCGCTACAACTTGGGCGCAAAGCTTACCTGGTTTGACACTTTTTAGCGGTGTCAAAGCTGATAATCAACTGCCTTACCGCTTGGATTTTGGCGGACAAACCAATAGCACTGATCGTTATATACTAAGAGTTCCTGCCAAAAAAATGAAATTGGCAGTAGCTCAATTTGCCATTACCTATCCTGATTATTACAAGGGAAGTTTTGATACCAAAAGTGTTGAAGTCTTAGTTAAAGGCAAAAAAGTCCCCCTGTCTGAAGTGAAATGGGATAAGGAAGGCCGAGCGATTCAAATATTTCCCGAAGAACCAGTTCCAGCCGGTCAAAAAGTAGAGGTAGTCTTATCTAACGTTCAAAATCCGTCTTTTGGGGGAGTTTTCTATTTTAATTGTCAAGTGCTTTCCCCTGGAGATGTGCCATTATTGCGTTACCTCGGCTCATGGATTATCAGTATTACTTAAAAAGGGAACTGACAACGGACAACGAACAACTGACAACTGACAACGAACAACGGACAACGGACAACTGTACGGGCGAAGCATTTGGAGAACTATTTTTGGCAATGACCGATAATTTATCTTCCAAATGCTTCGCCCCTACTGACAACGGACAACGGACAACGAACAACTGACAACGAACAAATGACAACTGACAACTGTACGGGCGAAGCATT
>NZ_VIKY01000273.1:0-23015 GCF_009711925.1 Dolichospermum sp. UHCC 0352
CAGGATAAAGGAAAGCCTCTAGCCTTCATCCCTTGTCTAAAGCCCAAATGTGGCTTCCTGAGTCAGCCACATTTTCAAGGGTTTTCGGCGTTCTTCCTTATAAAAAAAGGGAGAAGAAAAATAAATTCCTCTCCCTAATTTTTAATCAGTAAAATTTAGATTTTACCAATACTGTGTAGCCCTAAAATGATACCTGCTCCTAAAATATGCCCAAAGGAAGTAGTTGCTAGTACCGCAGGTAAACCAAAACCACCGAAAAATTGAGGTGCTGGTAATTCTGGTTTAGCATGAGGATGCTCAATCGTAAATTTGCCTACAGCAATAGCGAAAATATTGGCAACAATCATAATTATGCTAATATTAGGACTCCATTCTAGAGATGCGGTAGCTGTAGCTAGTAAGCTTGAAGTCAACATCTAATTTACTCCTGATATTTGCGGATGCTTGTCAATATCATCTAAATATTGATTAATAAAAATCTATATCATTGCTTACTTTGTAGCAAATTTTAACATTTGTTTTCATTTGACAATATGAACAAGTGCTATACTTAATAGCAATTTTTGATATTTGTTGTGATCCAAATGGTATCTAGAAGGGCTGGTAATTGCTAAGATAAGAGTAATTATTTCCTGGATTGATCATGTCCTCAACTCTTGATTCCTTACCACCTGCACTAAATAAAATTGTCCACCGCTTTCAACGCGCTACAGAACCAAAACGACGCTATGAGCAGTTAATTTGGTATGCTCAAAAGCTACAAGAGTTTCCTGAATCTGGTAAACTCCCAGAAAATAAAGTTCCCGGTTGTGTTTCTCAAGTGTATGTTACGGCATCATTAGAAGACGGTAAAGTCATATTTCAGGGTGATTCTGATTCCCAATTAACTAAGGGCTTGTTAGCATTATTAATAGAAGGATTAAATGGATCAACACCTACAGAAATAATCCAACTTACTCCTGATTTTATTCAAGAAACTGGCTTAAATGTAAGTTTGACACCTTCCCGCGCTAATGGGTTTTACAATATTTTCAAAACAATGCAAAAAAAAGCTTTGGAATCTAAATTAGAAAATTAGGAATTGGAGACTCGACAACTTTTTTAAGTTTGAGATTATTCTTTCTGCTTTTTGAATTCCTGACTCCGCTGAACCACATTGGCTAGGCAACCACAGGGGTTGCCCCTACAATTATAGAGGTTTAGTATTACCAAACCTCTATATAGTTCAAAATTTTGCAAATTATCAATTATGCTCCTTCTGAGCGATCAATTTTTTGACTAGGAGAGGATTCATAAAGAGCATCTAACTGTTCCCGTGCATCTTCAACATTAATTGAACGCATGACCAACAGCGGTTCTTTAATCATATTACCTGCACTATCTAACAATTCAGGATGGGGGACATACTGCCTTCTAGCTGCATAATAACCAAAGCCACCTGGTGATGATTGATTATTAGAATAAGTTCGTTCTCTGTCAAAACTGAACATGATCAGATTGCGAATTAAATTACCAACAGCCATAAATGCCAAAACGGTGAAAGCTAAAATATAAAGTAGGTGTAGCATTGAATTTTCCTCCAGAACAGCAAAGGGTAAAAATGTTATCTATGTAAAACCTAAAACTCCGCAAATAAATAATTTACGGTAGGAAAGAATGTAAGATTCTTTACTTATGTGCTTATGTTATATGGTGCAATCCTTATATTGATATTAAGGTAACACGAGGCACATTATTTTTTTATGAAAAGAATGTTAAGAATTGTCTAATATTTTTACAATTTCCACTGGATTCAGATTTTGCCAACAGGTTGATTATTCCTTTGACTGACCTAAACGCATTCCCACACTCCAACATTCTGTAACTAATTGATGCCAAGGCATTACCGTTGCCATATCAAGTCCGACTTGTTGATCAGTTGCCTTAAACAACATTCTTGCCGTTTTGAGTTCATTTTGTGCATTTTTAACTCGTTTTAGTAAGTCAAATTGCTCTTGTTCACTCATGAATTGGATTTTCTCATTTTCCAGAATTTGACGATATCGCTCAAACCAATCTTGAAAATCCTCTAACAGCGGTTCTAAGACTGATTTTAGTAAATCAGCGTTTGGTAGATTTGAGTCCCCCATATATGAGAATCATATTTCTTAATTGTCTATTTATATTAACGTTATTTACGATCCTTAACAATCAGTTCATAACTTTTTACATAAAAAAACTTAAAAAATATGTAACTTGGTATCTGAAGCATGATTATATAAATTTGGCAATAGTTTTGTAAAGCTCCTTGGGAGTAAACCTGGATACCTCTAAAGGAAGAAGTCAGGAGTCACCGAGTCAGGAGTCAGGAGTCAGGAGTCAGGAGTCAGGAGTCAGGAGTCAGGAGTCAGGAGGAAAGAAGAAAGAAGAAAGAAGAAAGAAGAAAGAAGAAAGAAGAAAGAAGAAAGAAGAAAATTTTTCTATTCCCTGTTCCCTGTTCCCTGTTCTCTGACAACTCGATTGAATTTAATTTTGTCTTGTATGGCTTTTACCAGCAGCCTGTAGTTGGGCTAAATTAGGAAAAACCATAGCCAGTGGACTATTATTTATTTTGTAAAGATATTTTTCGTCAACTCTATTTTTAACACTTCGTCAAAAGTTTAATAGCCAATGTCCCCAAATCAAGAAACCCAACCAGTCGAAAAAATCTATTTACCCCGAACCAGCGAATCAGAAACACTAAAAAAGATTCGTCACACAGCTTCCCATATCATGGCTATGGCAGTACAAAAGCTGTTTCCCAAGGTGCAAGTCACAATTGGTCCTTGGATTGAAAATGGGTTTTATTATGACTTTGATAGTCCAGAACCCTTTAGCGATAAGGATTTAAAGACCATTCAAAAAGAAATGGTGAAGATTATTAATCGCAAATTACCATTAATTCGGGAAGAAGTCAGCCGCGAAGAAGCACAAAGCCGCATTGAAGCCATTAACGAACCCTATAAACTGGAAATTCTCGGAGATATCAAACAAGAACCCATCACAATTTACCATTTGGGAGAGCAATGGTGGGATTTGTGCGCTGGACCTCACCTCGAAAATACCAGCGAAATTAATCCCAAAGCTATAGAATTAGAAAGCGTTGCTGGTGCTTATTGGCGCGGAGATGAAAACAAAGCTCAATTACAGCGTATTTATGCCACAGCTTGGGAAACTCCCGAACAACTAGCAGAGTATAAACGCCGCAAAGAAGAAGCCCTGCGCCGTGATCATCGTAAACTGGGTAAAGAACTGGGATTATTTATCTTTTCCGATTTAGTTGGTCCTGGTTTACCTTTGTGGACTCCCAAAGGGACTTTGTTAAGAACGATTTTAGAAGACTTCCTCAAAAAAGAACAATTAAAACGGGGTTATTTACCTGTAGTTACTCCCCATATTGCCAGAGTTGATTTATTTAAAACATCAGGACACTGGCAGAAATACAAGGAAGATATGTTTCCTTTAATGGCTGAAGATGAGGAAGCAAGAGCCATAGAACAGGGTTTTGTCCTCAAACCGATGAACTGCCCCTTCCACATCCAAATATACAAGAGTGAATTGCGCTCTTATCGGGAATTACCGATGCGCTTGGCAGAATTTGGTACAGTTTACCGTTATGAACAGTCGGGAGAATTGGGTGGTTTAACCAGGGTACGCGGTTTTACCGTTGATGATTCTCATTTGTTTGTCACTCCCGAACAGCTAGACAGTGAATTTCTCAATGTTGTAGATTTGATTTTGAGCGTTTTCAAAAGTCTGCAATTGAAGAATTTTAAAGCTAGATTGAGTTTCCGTGACCCAGCTAGTGATAAGTATATCGGTTCTGATGAAGCTTGGGATAAAGCGGAGGGGGCAATTCGTCGCGCTGTGCAACAATTGGGAATGGAGCATTTTGAAGGAATTGGGGAAGCGGCTTTTTATGGACCCAAGCTGGATTTTATCTTCAGTGATGCTTTAGAACGGGAATGGCAATTGGGAACTGTGCAGGTAGATTATAATTTACCAGAACGGTTTGATTTAGAATATGTGGCGGAAGATGGTTCGCGTCAACGTCCGGTAATGCTTCACCGCGCGCCCTTTGGTTCTTTGGAACGATTAATTGGAATTTTAATTGAAGAGTACGCGGGTGATTTTCCTCTGTGGTTAGCACCTGTACAAATCAGGTTATTACCTGTCGGTGATCTTCAGTTAGATTTTACCAAAGAGGTGGCTGCTAAGATGGTGGCGTTGGGTATTAGGGCAGAAGTGGATACCAGTGGCGATCGCTTGAGTAAGTTGATTCGCAACGCGGAAAAGGATAAAATCCCTGTCATGGCCGTGGTTGGTGCGAAGGAAGTCGAAACCAACAGTTTGAGTATTCGTACCCGCGCTTCTGGGGAGTTGGGAGTCATAATTCTAGATGAGGTTGTGGATAAAATCACAGAAGCAATTACTAACTTTAGTAACTTCTAAAAAAGTAGGGGTTTAGCAATGCTCATAGTGTCAACTTAACGTAAAACGGGCGGTTAGAAACCGCGTCTACACAGGCAAAACCACCTGCGTGGGTTTCAATCCTTGATTTTTCCTTAGTCCGCCCAGGCGGACTTTGTTTGTGTAGCCGTGAATTCCATTCGCCGGGGCTTAAGTTGACACCATTAAGCAATGCTAAACCCCTATATACGTTGCCATATCATGAATGTTGGAGTCACAAATGTTAAATCTTGAATATCTGACTAACGAAGAGGGTAATAAAATTGCAGTAGTCATTCCTATTGATATTTGGAGAAAATTACTACCTACAGAGGATACTTCTTTAGATGAACTAACTGAAGCAATAGAAGATTATTGTCTGAACAAAGCGATGGATGAATCTATGAATACACCATTGCTAGATCGTAATCAAGCCTTAGCTTATCTTGAGGAAGAATAATTTTGAAAGTACAATATCGTCAGACTTTTCTGAAAGATTTAAAACAATTGAAAAGTTCAGAATCATACCAACGCATCTACGAGCTTGCATTTACCACTTTAGAAAACATCAATTCTTTAGACGAGATTCTTGATATTAAAGCTATGAAAGGCTACCCTAATCGGTATCGGATACGTATTGGTAATTATCGTCTGGGAATAGAAGTTAACGGAGATTTGATAGAAGTAATGCGTGTTTTACATCGTCGGGAATTTTATCGCTATTTTCCTTAGAAATTGGTAGTAGCTTAAATTGAAAATGTATATCTTTGGTTGATTGAGAGTAAACAAATAAATTCTCCATCCTGTTAATCCTTTAATCCTGGATATCCTGATTCAGACAAAAAAATCTAGCTGGAAATTGCTAATCTGTTTTCTAAACAAACATTTACCGATAGGGTTGGATTTCTACAATGGGTAACAGTAAAGTATCTTCTATATACTGGCGCACATCACGGCTAACATAACAATCACTATTTTGCTAATAAACAGACTTCCCGCCAGCGTTTTTCAGTAAAATGGCTAGCCAGGCTTTGCAAAGCATTATCTGATGATTGTTGGACTAATACAAATTCTCTAGCTGTGAAATATTCATGAAATGTTAAATGGGAAAAAGAGTAAATACCTTTTGCCCTTTCTACTAATAAACCATGTTGAGCTTCAATTGATTTAATAATTTTTTCACTATCTAGCTGCAATTTTTCTGTATTTGTGCTTGCATCAGGCAAGTTACTAATATAGTCTGTAATGTAATATTCAGCTAATTTCTGTTTAAAAAAGTAGTTACTTTGGTCAAAAGTGGTTAAAGCAATTTTGCTTAATAAATCTTCTTTCCTCTGTACAGATAGCTTTTTGTAAACTTCGTCACGTTTAATACCCCGCTTGGTATCCCATTTTTTGAGTAGTGCATCTAAGCCTTCTTTATATAATTCAGAACGATTCGCAGGAAAATCCCCGGCTTCTTCAAATACTAAACAGAGTAAAGTTAGTAACAAGGGATTTGATGCTAGTTGCTTAATGGGGTAATTTTCTCTTAGACGTTGAATAAATTTGTCTGGCTTAACAGGTTTATTTTTAAACCAATTGGTCGCAAAATTATTAATTTGTTTATCATTGAACTCAGCAACTTCTACCTCTGTAAATTTCTCAAATGTGTATTCTCGTGCTGCAATGCGGCAAGTCATAACAAATCTATTTTGCGGAAAACGCTGTGCAAAATGCTGAATTTCTTTTAAAATACGCTTACTATCTTCTTCTCTGACTTCATCTAAACCATCCAGAAGAATTAGCAGTCTACCCTGCTGTAATAATGTCTCTGCTTCATTTTGAGAAGTAAAAAATTGATTACAAGTATCAAAAATGATAAAGTTTACTAAACTGTTTTGATAATTATCTTCTGCAAAGTCTTTGAGGGTAATAAACCTAGGTACAAGATGAGCAAGAAATTCACCTGCTATACATTGAATAGCTAAATACTTCAAAAATGTAGTTTTACCTGCTCCTGGCTTTCCCAAAATCATTAGCTTAGAATATTTCTGCACTACTTGTAGTCCAGGTACTCTCTCTATTTTAATTGCCTCCAATCCAAAGCGGTCAAAATCCTCTTGTGTATACTGTTGTGATAATTTTTCTAATTCCTCTATTGTTAATCGCTGCATTCCCGTGATGTTTTCCAAGATATTGACGCTAGTGTAGATTTCATTCAAGCCAATGGGCTGTGTCATATCTAGCACCCGCATTGTGCCGCAGCGTTCTTGAATGAGGGGTTTTATCTTTGCGCGTACTTCTTGGACGAGGTTATCTATATCAATGCTGTTTTCTTGCTTCGCTTCCGTTTCTGGTTCGTTGACTTGAGTAACTACCTCTTCCCAGTCCAGTTCTAAATAGTCGCAAATTTTGACAAAGATATTACGGTCAACAGGTTTCCCTGTAAAGAATTTACCAACTGGTTGACGAGTTACTCCCAATTCTTCAGCTAATGCCTTTTGAGTCAAGGAAAAGCGGATTAAAGCCTTTTTGGCTTTTTGGATACCTTTAGGAGAACAGGATAGAGAACGACCATTCATAGAAACTTTAAGCGCAGCAATTTTACTGATTTTAACCTGTCAAACAAGAAATTAATGCAATGTCATACACAAGTCACTCATAACTCAAGCATTGCTACAACCTGATTTCAAACACTCACCTGTCAATGTAGAGATGTAGTCAATGATTTGGGAATCGGTAAAGTTTTATGGATACTATTTTAATTATTGTATTAACCGCTTTATTAACTTGGGCTATCGAAAAATCTGCTGATGCGTTTCTAGTTCTGATTATCAAGTGGATAAAACCTGATGATAAAAACGAAGACAACTAGATTTTGATGTTTAAAGTAAGGTAACGTGAAGTGAAGTGGAGTAGGGGTTTAGCAATGCTAAACCCTTTCTTTTGGATATCTACTTGTGGTTATGAGTTGTGAAAATCATAGAGATAGAGATATAGTAAAATCAAGTTATATCTTTAGTCAAACAATAGGTATAACTCGTCAAAAAAAGCGTCAATTAGTAGAAAGTGTGAATAAAGCTTATGCAGATGATTCAGATGAATCAGAAAATATAATCTTAGAAAAAATGCGTCAACATCAAGGAAAATTGTATCAAGACCATTATATTTATTCCCCTGATTTTTTTCAAGATAAACCCATAGAACATTTAATAAAAGAAGGAATAAAAGCATCAGATTTAAATGATGATAAGATAGGTAGAGTAATGGACAAGCTCTACAAATATGGATTAACAAAAATATTCCTAATCATTGCCTTAGAAGTAGTCAAGAAATTTGGGATAGAAACTAAATATTCCCATTTAGATTCAAGCTCATTACATTTACATGGAGAGTATAAGAACTGCGTAAATAATGAAGATAAAGAACAAGGAATAAACAAAGAAAATCCGATTAATATCACACAGGGCTATTCCCGTGACCACCGCCCAGACTTAAAACAATGTATATTAGATTTAATAGTAAGTAGTGATGGAGATATACCTTTATTTTTTAGAGGAGCATCAGGAAACGAATCAGATAAAGCCGTATTTGCTCATATCTTAGTAGAGTATTCCAAACAAATAGATTTTGACAGTATAATGGTCGCTGACAGTGCTTTATACAGTGAAAGTAATTTAAAATTAATGGTGAATATGAACTGGATAAGTCGAGTTCCATTATCCATTAAAAAAGCTAAAAACTTGCTAAAAGCACCGATAAGCAAAGAACTGAAACCAAGTGATATCAAAGGATATAGCTATCAAGAAGAGAAAGTATTTTACGGGGGAATAGAGCAAAGATGGCTTCGCCGTGAGCGTCAGCCGAACGGTTATTAATTGAAAGCACAGACAGAAAAAAAGCAGATTTAAAGAAATTAACCAAAAAAATCTCAGAAGAGTTTCTGAAAACTAATAAACAGCTAGTTAAGTTAGAAAAAGAAGATTTTTGTTCAAAATCTTTAGCAGAATTAAAAATTAAAGACCTGACGGCAAAATTAAAATATCATCAAATATCGGACATAGAAATTACCGAAAGATTAAATAAAGGACAAACAGTAGTTTATCAAATCAAAGGTAAATTAATAGAAAATCAGGAGTTAATCAAAAAACATGAAAATTCTTGTGGTCGATTTATTTTATTCTTCGAATATTTTAGACACAACCCAATTAAAACCTACAGAAATATTGAGAATATATAAAGAACAGCAATCAACAGAGCGAGGATTTAGATTTATCAAAGACCCGTTATTTTTTGCCGATAGTCTTTTTGTGAAGAATCCAGAAAGAGTAGAGACAATGATGATGTTAATGGCATTGTGCCTTTTGGTTTATAATCTGGGACAAAGACAATTACGAATCGCATTAAAAACACAAAAAGCTACTGTTAAAAATCAACTAAATAAACCCACAGAATCTCCCACATTAAGGTGGATATTTCAATGTTTCCAAGGGATTCACTTTCTTATTATACAAGGAGTCCATAGAATTCTTAATTTAACTGAGTCACATTGTCGCATCTTACAATTCCTACCTCATGCTTGTCAAAAATATTATTTATTATGTTAGTTGCCGAATCTATAATTCCCGATTCAACACTTCTGTGTTTGCATAACTGATTGAAAAATTCAAATTAAACTGTCTTACTAGCTTTTTAAACATAATAAAAAAGCTTGATTTTTGGTGCGTATAATTTATTTATTAGTGGCTGCTTAGTTTTTAAAAATTCTAGTTTTTCATTACTCGTAAATGTAGTTTTTGTATACTACTTTTTGAAGTGCGGAATGTGGGTTTGAGTATTCGTACCCGCGCTTCTGGGGAGTTGGGAGTCATAATTGTAGATGAGGTTGTGGATAAAATCACAGAAGCAATTACTAATTTTAGTAAATTCTAAGTAAATAATAGGCTGGGTAAATCCCAGCCCAAAAGTAAATTAACTCAAAATCAAATTATAAATTCAGATATTTCAATGTTCAAATAAGTCCTTGAATTGTAATAAATCTAAACTAACAATTGTTGATAAAACTTGAAAACATTCTTGGGCAACTTGCCAACGTTCTTCCCGTTGTAACATAGCCGTGAGCTTTTCTCGGACACTTAACAAATAACGGACATCATTAGCCGCATAACTTAATTGTGCATCAGATAAATTACTAGCATTACCCCAATCAGAACATTGGGAACTTTTATCTAACTCCACCTTTTCTAATTCTAAAACCACATCTTTTAGTCCGTGACGATTTGTATAAGTCCGGGCTAACTTACTAGCAATTTTAGTACAAAAAATCGGTTGCACAACAATATCTAAATTCTGCCGTAAAGTGGCAACATCAAACCTAGCAAAGTGAAAAACTTTAACAATATGGGTTGCTTCCATGAGAATTTGCAAATTTGGTGCTACTGTTTGTCCCCTAGAAATCCGAATAGCAGTAACTTGTCCTTCTGGGTTACAGAGTTGAATCAGACACAAGCGATCGCGCTGAGGTAAAAGTCCCATTGTTTCCGTATCAACAGCGATAGCTGGGGATTTTAAATACTCAGAAAGAGTTGCATCATTTAAATCGCCATCGCCAACTTGAAAATCTGGTAATGTCATGAACTGATCAAATATAAATTATCTTCATTTTGCCAGACAACAGGACTCTCGCTAAGAGGTTGTTTGAAAAGTATTATATGAAACCCATAATCTCCAAAAACCTAACCCCCCTTCCCCCCTTCCCTACAAGGGAATGGGGTTTTTAAAGCCTCTCCCCTGGTAGGGGAGAGGTTTGGAGAGGGGTCTGTTTCCACATTAAAAACTTTTAAAACATCCTCTTAGAAAGGGGGACTTTGAGAAATTTAGCCCCCCTTTTCAAGGGGGGTTGGGGGGATCTAGATAAGTTCTGATACTTTTCAAACATCCTCTAACGCCTCATTAAAAATGCTAAATTAAAAATTGAAAAATTAATTTATGCCCCTTCATCACAAAGGGCATAATTCTTAATTTTGTCCGCTGGTATTAGTGTTTAAAAATATTTGCGTTAAATAAACTTCTCCTTGTTCATTAGCAGCCACACCAACCCCAGTTAAATTATATTTACCCTGAAGATTTTTCAGATGACCAGGGCTTTTTAACCAGCCAGAAACCGCCTCATTGGCAGGGTTACTATATCCCGTATTATAAGCTACATTTTCAGCCGCACTACTGTATTTAAGAGGAATAGTCATTACCCGCTGTTCAAATCCTTGATGACTAAAAGGAACTTTACCACTAGCCATATTTTGACTGTGAATTCTGGCTTGCTGACTGATCTTTCCGTTTAAATTTAATTTTTTTAGCCCCCGTTTCGCCCGATATTGATTAATTTGAGTAAAAACAGCTAGTTCTAAATTAGTAGTTTGAACAGTAAGATTAGATATTTTTGCTTGACTTGTCACAAGTGATGAATGCTGATATCGGCCAGTTTGTTTAGCAGAACTATTATCTGGATTCGCAGCAGTCATATAGCCACTAGCAAGGACAAGCGTACTTAAAGCAATGCCAAAAGCAGTTTGTCGTAACATAGAGGTTTAAGTTAAGTAATGTATGGATTTATTGAATATATACCCTATCTTCTGATTATCAGAATACTTACCAGGATACTATTTGCTAATTATGAACTAAAAGATCATCAAATTTTCACAATTTAAATCAGTCTAGATATAGCAGCTTCCAGCATTCAGGAGTAAACCCCTTTGGATATAAGCCTCTCTAAAATTAGAATTTTACTCAAGTGCATACCGCTATAGTACCCCTGACTATCAAACTGGTAGATGTTATTTACACTACATTATTAATCAAAATGATTACTAATAAACAGTATCCAATGATAGATGTCATGGATACTATTTATTAGCAAGCAAGTGTTTTTTACAAGAATTTAGTGAATTAGGAACTTAGCGGCTGTTTGTACATCCTTGTCACCTCGTCCAGAACAGTTAATGATCACCTTGGGGCTACCAGCAAGTTGAGGACAGAGAGTTTCTAAGTAAGCGATCGCATGAGAAGTTTCCAAAGCTGGTATAATTCCCTCTAACTTCGATAGTCGTTGGAATGCGTCCAAAGCCTCAGCGTCCGTCACACTGTAATATTCAGCCCGGCCAATATCTTTCATATAACTGTGTTCAGGTCCCACACCAGGATAATCTAAACCAGCACTAATGGAATGGGGTTCAATAACTTGACCATCATCATCTTGTAAAAGATAACTCATAGAACCATGCAATACACCAACCTGGCCTTTTGTGAGAGTGGCCGCGTGTTTGCCAGTATTCACACCTTCACCAGCAGCTTCTACTCCAATTAACCGCACAGATGGTTCTTTGACAAATTCGTGAAATAGTCCCATAGCATTAGAACCACCACCCACACAAGCCACCAGGATATCAGGTAAACGTCCCCATTTTTCCAGAGCTTGAACGCGAGTTTCTTCACCAATCACCGCGTGAAAATCCCGAACCATCATCGGATAAGGATGGGGACCAGCCACAGAACCGAGGATGTAATGGGTAGTTTCTACATTCGTTACCCAGTCCCGGATGGCTTCAGAAGTGGCATCTTTCAGCGTTCCCGTACCCGCAGACACTGGACGAACTTCCGCACCCATCAGCCGCATTCTGAAGACGTTTAAAGATTGGCGTTCCATGTCGTGAACACCCATGTAAATAATACATTCCAAACCAAACCGAGCGCAAACCGTGGCTGTAGCTACGCCATGTTGTCCTGCACCGGTTTCGGCAATAATCCGCTTTTTACCCATGCGTTTAGCTAATAACACCTGACCGAGAGCATTATTAATTTTATGTGCGCCAGTATGATTTAAATCTTCCCGCTTTAAGTAAATTTGCGCCCCTGTACCATCAGGACGAGCATAATTAGCGGTAAGGCGTTCGGCAAAGTATAAAGGTGTAGCTCGTCCGACATAATCTTTTAATAAACCTTGTAATTCGGCTTGAAAACCAGGTTCATTGCGATATTGCTGATAAGCTGCTTCTAGTTCAGATAAAGCAGGCATAAGAGTTTCAGGAACGTACTTACCGCCAAAGCGGCCAAAACGTCCTAGAATATCGGGGACTGAAGCAGTTTGTGAGAAATTCGGAGAGAGGGGTGTAGTAGTCACGGATTGGGTAAAATAAGAGAACAAAGTTAATTTTAATTCTAGACCTGTTGAGGATGCCGATAAAGAGCATTATTCTCTCGTTCCCAGTCTCCAGACTGGGAATGCCATCTTAGAGGTTCTACCTCCTATAATAGAGGCAGAGCCTCTCAACTGCATTCCCACGCAGAGCATGGGAACGAGAGAATTCCCTTATTCCTGAGATTGCTCTTTTTGTAAAGCCTGAATTTGCTTCTAAACGAAAAGCTAGTTGTTTGACTTCACGAGATGTGAATTCATACGTACCCGCTTCTGTGGGAGGTTGGTTAATTAATTCAAAGAAGATGCTAGGAAATGCTTGAAATAAGCTATAGAAGATTGTATCTGTTTTCACGGTAATTGAGTAATTTAATCTAATTTTGGAAAACGAACCGCAGAGGCGCAGAGGACGCAGAGAGAATTTAAGAAAATAGTTTTGTTAAAAATTTATTTCCTGCATCTTCAATTTTATCATCAAGAGAAAAGGTGAGGTTACGAACTCTGATTTTTCCAAGATATTTATCAAGGGAATGATTTAATTCTGTTGGATAGACTAATACTGTTTCTGGACAATCTTTAGAAACTGCATAAGTTACTACTTGGGCTATATCTTTAGGAGAAGAATATTCGGGGTTTTTATATTTAGTATCGAGAATGTATTTAGGTGTTAAATCTGTTGTGTTATATAAAATTAAGTCAGTTTTAAAATATATTTTTTCTCCTATATTGATTCTCTCTTGAGTTTTTAAAGTGAAATTCTGGGGTAAATTTTTCTTTAACCATTCTGCAACAAACATTTCATAAAGATTTGCCATATTTATTAAAAAAGGTAAAGTTGTATTTTTACCCTTTTCATGATTTGGGCTAGTGTTATCTAAAAAGAATCGGCAAAATTGATGTAGAAGATGATAATCTTCATTTAAACGGTGATAAATTCTATCAATACAATCTTCTGAATTATAAGGTTGTAAAGATACCATTCCTTGCATTGCATGATAAGCTTTTCTCACTATCAATGATACTTTTTCTGTACAAAAACCGCTATGTCCAATATGAAAAAGCGTCCAAAATAAAATTTGATTATCTATAATATCAGCAGTGTGTTCTTGATATGCACATTGTAATTTTACATTCCAAGGTTTTTTAATTATTTGCTGTACATTTAATCTTCCGCGTACATAAGCCAATTGCTCAGTTTTGGGTACATAAGTCCGATATAATCCTTTACGACATCTTTCTATAATTTTATCTGCTAAAACATAAGCTAGATGATTGTAAAAATCTTCTATAGATTCACAATTCATTAACCCTTCAAATTTAAAAATCTCTAAATTATACGTATATTCCAACATTCCAAATAAATTCTTAATTGGTACTTTAGGATTGATTTTCAAAGCTACATCAGAATTTAAAGGAATATAACCTACATATCCTTGAGCCGTTATTTTCCATTGATAACGAGTTTTAGGACTGGGAAATTCTACATTTACTTTGCTGTTGTATTTCTCATATAAGATAATTCCAACCTCTTCAGGAATTTCCTCACGAGAAAAAGATTGAGTTTGATATTCGGTTATTTCCAGAATTTTAAAATTTGCTGGGTTCATATTGTTATCTGTTTCTCGATTTTATCCCAGCGAAACTCATCTACTTTTTCTAGGTTATTAAAAAAGTATTCTTCTAAATAAGGCTCAATTTCCATCTTCCAAATATCTTCTATATCTTCTCGTAGGTTAGGAGTCAAAAAGAAAGAAATACCAATTTCATAGTTTTTATCATTAATCGCTTGATTTAATTGTTTTAAAATATTAATTAAATCCATAACTGCAAAATTTGTATTGAGGTGATATTTGATTAACACATCATAATTAGGACGCAGTTCAATAAATGCAAAACGACGACGTAAAGCATGATCTATTTGAGCAATAGACCTATCTGCTGTATTCATTGTGCCAATAATACGGACATTTTCAGGAATACGAAATCTATTACCACCAGCGAGGGGAATTTCTTGATTACGGTATTCTAGCAAATACATTAATTCACCAAAAACCTGTGCTAAATTAGCGCGGTTGATTTCATCAATAATGAGAACACAAATATCTTGAAATGACTCGGCTTTTTTACAAAATTCTAAAAATCTACCGGGAACAAGTGGATATGTTAATTTACCATCTTCACTTTGAGGACGAATACCTTGAATAAAGTCTTCATAGGAATATGCTGGATGAAATTGGACTAATTCAGAGAAACCGTCACCTTCACTGATTAGATGTTTTGCGAGTTTTTCAGCTATGAAGGTTTTACCTGTTCCGGGTGAACCATAGAATATGGCTTGTTTTTTACGATTAGTTGCGCGTATCCAACGTTCTATGGTTGTCTCTTCAAAACAGATTTCTTGACTGATATCAGATAAACTATATTTAGGATTAAATTTAATATTTGTGTCCACTTTAGTAATATTTTGTTGATTTTGATATAGAAAGTCATATTTTTTGATAGCTATTAACCAATGACAGAACATATCGAATAAATCATCATCTCGTAAAGCTGGTATACCAACCTGGTGCATATCTTGAGCTAATTCTTGAATCAGATTACATCCTGTATCATTAATTTCTGGATAATCTGTAAGTTTGTTACCATAGTTTGTATTAGTAAAATAATTAATAACTCTTCGTGATTTGTTATTTATCAATAAAAATTCATTCGGTTGTAGTGCGTTCAGAATAGGAGTTAGCATTCCCATTTGAAAACCTTTAGAATAAAGCAATTGTGAAAACTGCATACAGTGATTTAATAATTCATTTGGAATAGCATTACAGCAACGCACAAAATTTAAAATAGCAAGAGCAATTTTATCCCAGTCTTCACTTTTAGTCCAGTTTGCTCCCTCAAACCATTCTTTGATATCTTTGGTAACAGATGGAGCAATATGAATCCAAGCACCTTTTTGACGATTGTTGCTTGTATTGCTATGAGGTAAGAGTTTCAGCAATACTAATTCCGTTATATTTTGACCTCTATCTGCTGCTGTTATAATTATCTCAAAGTTACGACAAGCTTGTTGACGTTGCTCGGTATATGACTTAATATGACTTATTCCATTTGGTGTATAGGGATAGGAAGTTATAAAGTCATGAAATAATTTTATAAATTCAGGTTTATGATTTATCATTAATAATTACAATTAAATATTATTTTTTAGTAGGAGAGATTACAGAGATGTCTTGAATTAAAGACTCAAATAATTGAATCTCACTATGTTTTAAATAACGATAACTTTGTGGTGGTTGAAATCTGGGAATTGTGGCTCTCAGAGTTTCCAGTTCTATAGGATCATTTAGCTCTTTTAGATTTTTAATAAAAATAGCAACAATTGTTGAAGCATTATTGTAATATGTTTTATATTCATGACAACTAATTCCAGCTATATTTTCAATTCTAGTCCAAAAATCATTTAGGTCTTTTGGTATTGCTTTAATTTCACTTTGAACAATATTATCTACCTGAAATGTAGCCACTAAAGCTTTTATAGGAGATGAAACATATACTAAGACCAAATCACCATGTTTTAAGCGAGTACGAACACGACGTAGTTCTACTTTTTTCTCTCCAGATAAAATCATTGCTGCATATTTAGGTTTAATTGATAACATTAATATATTTTCAAACATAATCATCTTATTTTTCACTTTATATTTAAAACACCTAAATTATATAACGTTGGGAAATGAGAATTTTGGATTTTACAAGCCGACTGAAAAGTTGATTTTTTATTTAATACCGCTTGAACTTTTTTTAATGGAATAGGATATTTAAATAACTCTGTATTGCTAAAACGAATTGCTATTATATCACCATTTTTGTCTTGAGGTATCTTCATAATATCATCTAACTTATACACTCCTAATCTTTGAAACCGTTGATAAAGCTCTTTAGGCTTACCAATGATGACTTCATCAATAAATGAACAAGCTCTAATAGAACTTATTCCACAGTATGAATTGTACTTGTCTTCACTTACATACCAGAGAATTCTACCAGGAGCATTTAATCCTCCTGAATTTTTCGCAGATTTATAGTATACAGCTTCACGGTTAAACGCAAGTTCTTTTTTTTGTCCTAATAGTAATATTTGTTGAGCCAAATATTCATCAAATAAATCCTGCGCCCATCTAGGTTGAATAGGAATAATAAAATTATTTATTTCAGAATCAATAATTTTTGCTGGAAAAAGGAATTTTTCAAAATCTGCTGATGCTTTAATATCCTTAATTAAGGATTCTGAATTAAGACTCTCAGCAATTTTCATACAAAAGTTATATTCTTGACTTAAACAAGAACCTATATCATTAAAGCGTATTGATAACTCTGATGCAGTTTCCGCAACTGCTAAATTTATCTTTAACCATCCATTATTAACTCGAATAAAGTTATCTTCCTGAATAGCTTTAATTACTGCTTCTTCTAAATATGGATCAGTAATTCTAGTAAATTGTCGATTTTCATTAGCAGAAAGTAATATTGATTTAAAAATTATATGTCTTGCTAATGTAGCTGATAGAGGGTTGTTACTTACTCTTAAAAGTGGGATTTCTAATTCATTATTTTTATTTTTACTATAAATAAATAAAGCAATAGGTAATTCTTCTTGCTCTGCAACTATATAACACTCAAATTTATCTGTTTCCGAAATAAATCTTCTTAAGTTTTGTCGAAATGTAGATATATTTTCTTGCTGACTATCACACACAAAATGTTTAGTTAATAATTCTTCCTGTCCTTTTTTAATTGGTATTTTTTCTAACGAAGTTCCAGACAAGCGTACAGGCTGATAATCAGGTTTATTCCGCAGTTCATCTAGTTGTCGTATGAGTTCATTAGGAGTTAATATGGAAAGCCTGAAATTTTGATATATTTCATCTGCAATTTCTAATAAATCCTGTTCATTGGTTATGAAAACATGAGAATCTGATGCTATGGCTCTGGCTAAATGAGGTACATCAATATCATCTATAAATACTTTTTTATTTACAAAAAACTCCTTTAGCCTTTCTTTTATTATGTCTAAACTATGATTGTTGCATGGTGGTAAAGACGTAAAATTTTGAGATAGTTTTAATAGATTATTTCTTTCTTTGCTATCACTAATTGAAATAATATAATTATTGATTTGACCAGTTATACACAATTCTAATTCTGACTTAAGCCAATCGCTTAAAAGTAATTTTGCTGCTTCATTTTCTTTATTTTCATTTTGACACAAAAGTAAAAAAATATGTCTATCAATTACGGCACAAAGTTTTGATTCTAGTTTTTGGGTCAAAATTGAAGATAAAAGATTAGTATGTCCATGATCGAACCACCAATATACAAGTTCTTTTCGAGCTTTACTATTACCTGGTTTTTCATATTGAGCAACAAAATTTAGCCTTGACCACATAGATCGCAGTCCATAATCATGGCGACAATTTAAGCCAATACCGCTATATCTTTCTTTAGTAATTTTTTTGAGTTCATCAACCAATAAATCGCTAATACCTTGTTTTTTATATGAGGGATCTATACAAAGATGAACAATTGTAATTCGATCATATGAATTACGATATAGTAAATAACCAATACATTTGGATTCTGGTTCAATAGCTATAAGTATTTGACGCTTGACAGCATGTTCTATAAAAGCATTTTTAGGAAATAATCCCAGCCTTGAACGGTTAGGACTCCATAAATCTATTACAGCCTGTAAATAAGGAGATTCATCATTTATTGATTCTATTTTTATGCTATTGTTTTTAGTCATATTTTTTTAACCTTGTGATTATAGACCGTATAGCAGCTTATTTATTTAAACAAACGATTATACTCTATCATGTAGCAATTATATATCCAATTGCCACCGCTTAGGCTAAAATTGTTTACAATGAAAATCTATTTTTCCTGCATTAAATATTATGGCTAATCCCAAATCTGACAAAGGCTTTGTCTACCAAGAATTTGGTAACGGTAGTTCACCCGCACTGGAACGCGCTGTAGAACGGGGAATCCAAGACTTACCCCCCAATCAGCAAAATGTGCGAATCCAAGCCACTCGCGCTGGACGGAAGGGGAAAACTGTCACGGTGATTACTGGTTTTCAAACGACACCGGAAACTTTAGCTACTTTATTAAAACAGTTAAAAGCCCAATGCGGTACAGGTGGAACTGTGAAAGATAATGAAATTGAAGTTCAGGGAGACCACAAACAGAAGATTTTAGAGATTTTGGTGAAGTTGGGTTATAAAGCTAAAATCAGCGGTGGTTAAAAGGTGCGGTTTACCAAATTTTTCAGGAATCGTCACCACATTAGGTGATGTTAACTCTAGAAATATAGAACATCAACAGGAGAATAACATGGATATGGATGTAGTCAGAATTATAGCTGCAATTTTTCTCCCACCTTTAGGAGTGTTTTTGCAGGTCGGGTTTGGTAAGGATTTTTGGATTAATTTACTTTTGACTATCTTTGGTTTTTATATTTTGGGTATTGTTCACGCAGTGTGGATAATTGCGAAGAAGTAATGATGTCAGAGAGGTAGAGGAAACTGGACTATCTCTCTATTTCTAGCACTGTTTGTGAAATAGTAAGTTACAAGTTTATTAGGGTAAATGTGAGGATTATGAACTACAAAGCTATCATTTTATCGGCAATTTTGGGAATTTCTACCCCTGCAATTATTGATATGGCTATTCCTAGTCAAGCAATGGCTGTACAAAAGTTTAATTATCCAGCCGGTGAATTTAGTGATAAAGAGTGGAAAGTGACTTTATCTTTTGACAATAATGTTTATTACTATAATGGCGAAAATCTCAAGAGTAATAATAACATTAACTTATCTGGTGCTGTTGCTTCCGGTACTAAACAACGTCAAGTTTATACTTGGAATAATAATGGCATGAAATACCAAGTTACCTGGAAACCAAGTGATCCGAATTTTATTCGTGTTCAAGTAACTCAACCTAATGGTAAATTGATTTTGAATCGGTTACTTAAAGCTGTTAAAAAGTAGAGATTTTTGATTACAGCAGTTTTCGGCGATTTAAACCACACTCTGATTACTTTCTTCCTTTGCGCCTTTCCTACTTTGCGCCTCTGCGCGAAACAAAAACTGTAGTTCATTGATCTGAAAATCGCTGTAAATATTACCCGAATTTAACAATTGTTGTAGAGACGTTTCATATAACGTCTCTACATTATTTGCTTATTCAGCCCAAGCGATTAATCTGGGTTCATAAGGACTAGAAAGGTATTGATTTCGAGGTAAGACACGCAAAGATAAACCTTGCAAACCAGAAGTGGTGTAGGTGATATTTGCGGTATAAACACTTGAATTATCTGTATCCTGTCCTTGGTAATCCATTACCACAGGTACAGCATTGACAATATCACCATTGGCATCAATAGAACCTTGATATAGCTCTACTTGCACATCATCATTACTCAAAGTTGCTAAATCTACCTTAGCTTTGACCGCTACAGTTTGATTAACTTCAATGTCTGATGCTGCGGATACGTCAATATCCTTGATTTTGATACTAAACCAGTGTTCACCTAATTTTGCTCTCCAAGCCGCTAATTCCTTAGCGGGAGCATAATTATCAACGGTGAGGGTATGATAGCGATCGCTCGCCGGGAAATAGGCTCTCATTGCATATTCTCTCACCATCCGGGCTGTATTAAAGAAAGGACAATTCAAGCGAATCGCATCTTTCATTTTTGCCACCCAAGGACGAGGTAAGCCATCACCATCACGATGATCATAGAATAGGGGAATAACTTCCTTCTCTAACAACTCATAGAGAGCGTTAGCTTCTATCTCATCTTGATAATTAGGATCATCATAGTTTTCACCATGTCCTATCGCCCAACCGGTGCGAACATAGTCCGCTTCATCCCACCAACCATCAAGAACACTCAAATTGGGTAAGCCATTCATAGCGGCTTTCATACCACTTGTCCCCGAAGCTTCTCTAGGACGACGGGGAGTATTTAACCAGATATCACAACCTGCTACCATTAAGCGGGCGATGTGAATATCGTAGTTAGGCACAAACACCACTTGTTTTTCTAAATGGTGTTCGCGGATAAAGTGGTTAATATCCCGAATTAATTCCTTACCAGGGATATCTTTGGGGTGGGCTTTCCCCGCAATCACAAACTGCACTTTGCGGTGTTTGTTAGCAAGTAGAATCTGCTTAATTCGTTCCAAATCACGCATCCATAAAGTAGCGCGTTTGTAGGTAGCAAAGCGACGGGCAAAGCCAATAGTGAGAACGTTAGGATCAAGCACTTCCTGGGCTTGGGCAATATCCGAAGCTGAAGCACCGCGATCGCGCAAATGTTTAACTAAATGTTCTCGAACATACAATACCATATCCAAACGGCAGCGTTCGTGATTCCGCCATAACTCTTCATCAGGAATTGCATCCATGCGTTCCCACAATTGGTTATCCGGTGGCGCTGATGACCAATTTGGACCAAGATAGCGATCGTATAACTCTTGCGTAGATTTACTTACACAACTGCGGGCATGGACACCGTTAGTAATAGCGGCAATTGGTACGTCTTCCACAGGAACTTTTTGCCACAAACCTTGGAACATTTGCCGGGAAACAACACCGTGCAATTGTGCCACACCATTGGAGAACGTCGCCATTTTCAGGGCTAATACCGCCATACTGAAGGGACTGGACAAATCACCAGTATTTTCTCGTCCCAAGCCTAAAAATTGCTCTTTCGGTAAACCAAAGATATCTGCATAGTAACCCAGATAATGCAAGATCTTGTCGGGGGCAAATAAGTCAATCCCTGCGGGGACTGGAGTATGCGTAGTGAAGATATTACTAGAAGATACTACTTGTCTAGCTTCTCTGTAATTCAGTCCTTTTTCTTGAATGAGAGTGCGAATACGTTCTAAAGCAGAGAAGGCCGCATGACCTTCATTCATGTGGTAAGCAGTGACTTCATACCCCAAGGCTTTCAGCATTTGCACACCACCTATGCCCAGCATAATTTCTTGGTGGATACGCATATCTATATCACCACCATACAACTGATCGGTGATATCGTGGTCATAAGCCTTGTTAGGCTCAATATTAGTATCGAGCATATACAGGGCTACTGTCCCTACCTGGACACGCCACACCCGCGCATATACCTTGCGTCCAGGATAATCTACCGCAATCCGTAGTTCTGTACCATCGGGATTCCGTTCCAAATGCAAGGGCATATTATAGAAATCATTGATGAGGTAGCGTTCTTGCTGCCAACCATCAGCATTAAGATACTGGGCAAAGTAGCCTTGTTGATATAATAAGCCCACACCCACCAAAGGTAATCCTAAATCACTCGCAGATTTAAGGTGATCTCCTGCGAGTACACCCAAACCACCTGAATATACAGGTAAGCAATCTACTAACCCAAATTCAGCAGAAAAATAGGCGTAACATTCCTTCTGATGCTGATTTCTTTGTTTCTTATACCAAGTGTATTCCTGCAAATAATCTTCTAACTGCCGCGCTGCTCGGTCTACTTGCGCTAAAAAGCCTTCATCTTCAACAACTTCTAATAGTCGGCTTTGACTAATAGTTCCCAGCATCAATACTGGATTATGGTGGGTAGATTCCCATAAATCAGGATCTAAACGACGAAATAGGTCTTTGCTCTCTACATTCCAATCAAAATGGAGATTATACGCCAGTTTTCGTAAAGGTTCTAGTCTGGACGGTAGTGAAGGAGAAACGTTAAAGGTGCGAATTGGCTGCATGATATACTAAATAATTTACTAAACAATACCCCGATAACTGCCATAAAGTTATTGTTGTCTGTTTTTACCTAATCTTGCCAACTCTTTATACTCTGTTTATGATGGTTTCATGACTTTATGAAGAATTGAAAACTTTTTGATTTTGTCCGGCGATAATAGGTATTGGGGGGTTGACAATTGATTTTAAATTTGTTATCATGAAATTGATAAGGAAGAACTATCTTCAAATTCTATTTAATAGCCATAGGCCGAGTTTAAAAATGCTTGACATAAAACCCTTGTAGTAGAGACGTTCCATGGAACGTCTCTACTTTTTTGGAGATGTCTATTGAATTGTGCAGAACCGCTTACCATCACGGAGGCGGTTGTTTTTTTGGCATAAACAGACGAGATATGGGAGTTTTTGTGAAACTATGTTAAACCTTTGTAAAAAAAAAGACAAAGACCGCATCTATATTATACTGAGGCATAGCTTAAATTAAAACACGGATACAAGGATTTATCCTCATGAAACTGTCTCAGATTCTGCCATTAGTTATTGTTGGTGGTGCTTTAGCCACTAGCCT
>NZ_VIKY01000274.1:0-38972 GCF_009711925.1 Dolichospermum sp. UHCC 0352
TTTATCTTCCAAATGCTTCGCCCCTACTGACCACTGACAACAAATAAGGGTGTACTCGTGTACACCCTAAAAATTCAGAATATGAAAGAGTAAAATTTAACCAGACGTACTAATCAGCAGCGTCCATTGCTGCTGCGCCTGTGTCTTCCTCTTCACTCTTGGGCGGTCTTTGTTGGAATCTTCTGCCCATTCTACCTGTGGTGGTACGTTTACGAAACTTTCTGGCGTAGGCCTGGTTTCGTAGCGCCTTTTCTTTTTTCGGGTTACGGCGCTTTGCCATATTCACCTCATTAATAAACAACAAAAAATTGGCATCTAGGCATTACTTAGGCCATATTAGCTACCGATATTATTGATATACTTTTTTAGCCTAGTGCAGCAATCAATACACTTTAAATAGCATACCATTATATCGCACTAAAAAGTCTAATGTCAACCAGAATTTAGCGATCGCAAACTCCTAGGGGCGTAAGGACTGCGCCATCATATCATCAGGGTGAGGAGGAAAATTCTATTTTAACAACCCAATTAAATTTAATTTTTTATACTTAAATAATAAAGAATTCGACAGCGATGCCTACTAGCAAGGCATCGCGGATTTTAGATTTGCGATTCATCTGTAATCTAAAATCTAAAATCCAACCAGCGATTTAATGGTTTACGGCTGCTGCTTCCCGTGCTGCTGCTGCTTGATCTGGGTGAATACCCAAGCGTGTGAGGTTAATTCGTCCCTTATTGTCAATTTCTCGCACTTTGACAATCACCTCATCACCAACAGCTACTTCATCTTCAACCTTGCCAACGCGATAGTCAGCAAGCTGAGAAATGTGAATCATGCCTTCTTTACCGGGCAAGAACTCCACAAAAGCACCAATGGGTATAACTCGTGTCACACGACCGATGTAAACGTCCCCTTCATGGAGTTTACGAGTCATGCCTTGAACGATATTCCGCGCTCTCTTAGCTCGGTTTTCATCAACTGCGGAAATGGTGACAGTACCATCATCTTGGATGTCAATTTTTGCACCAGTTTCTTCAGTGATCCCCTTGATGGTTTTCCCTCCAGGTCCAATGACTAGACCAATCATGTCAGGATCAATCTTGATGGTCAACAGACGTGGGGCATAGGGTGAAGTTTCTTCCCTGTGTGTGTCAATAGTCTGGAGCATTTTTTCCAGAATATGTAACCGGGCAGGTTTGGCTTGGTTGACAGCTTGGGCAATTACCTCTAAAGGCAACCCAGATATTTTCATATCCATTTGCAAAGCGGTAATCCCAGTATCTGTACCGGCAACTTTGAAGTCCATATCACCTAAAAAGTCTTCAATGCCTTGAATGTCGGTAAGGATTCGCACTTCGTCCCCTTCCTTAATCAAGCCCATTGCCGCACCACTCACAGGTTTAGTAATTGGTACACCGGCATCCATGAGGGATAGGCTAGAACCACAAACTGAACCCATTGAAGTCGAACCATTGGAAGAAAGAACTTCTGATACTACGCGAATTACGTAGGGAAATTTTTCCTTGGATGGTAGTACAGGTAATAATGCCCGTTCTGCTAATGCACCATGTCCGATTTCTCGTCTCCCAGGGGCGCGTAATGGTTTGGTTTCGCCGACGGAGAAGGGAGGGAAGTTATAGTGATGCAGGTAACGTTTGGTTTGTTCTAGTTGCAAGTCATCGTTGAGGTTTTGGGCATCTCCGGGAGTCCCAAGGGTACACATTGATAGTACCTGAGTCAGTCCCCGATTGAATAAACCGCTACCATGAACTCGTTTGGGTATTATGCCAACTCGACAAGATATAGGGCGGACTTCATCAAGTTTGCGACCATCTACGCGGACATTATCTTCGACAATTTGACGGCGCATGAAGTATTTAGTAATACTTTTGAATGTATTGCCAAGAGCTTTAGAGTTTGCTGTAGCAGCAATGCGAATGGGGTCTTCTTCTGGTAAAGCTTTGATTTCATCAGCAATACTATCTTCAACTGCGTCCAAAGCAATATCACGATCAGTTTTAGTTAACTCAAATTGCGCTAAGATTTTTTTAATCTCATTACTAGCGCGATCGCGGATATAGTTTTCTAATGTCTGATCTGGTTCTGGTGGTGCTTCTTGCACCAGTTTGAGACCTAGTTCATCCAGTAAATCTAACTGGGCCTGAATTAAATCCCGAACTGCTTCGTAGCCAAAATCAATCGCTTCAATAATATCTCGCTCTGGCAATTGATTTGCACCCGCTTCCACCATGATTACCCCATCTGGTGAACCGGCGACGACTAAATCCAAATCTCCCGCTGCAATTTCTGCATAGGTAGGGTTAATAATAAAATCATCCCCCACCAAGCCTACTCGCACTGCGGCCATGGGTCCATTAAAAGGAATTTGGGCAATGAGGGTAGCAATTGAAGCACCTGTTACTGCTAACACATCAGGAGGGACTTGCTCATCCATTGACATAGTTATTGCCATAACTTGCAAGTCATCCCGCAACCATGAAGGGAATAAAGGACGGAGTGGACGGTCAATCAGCCGACTGGTAAGAATTGACTTTTCCGGTGGACGACCTTCTCGGCGCATAATTCCCCCAGGAATTCTTCCCGCTGCGTACAATCTTTCTTCGTAATCTACGGTCAGTGGCAAAAAATCAATGCCTTCCCGCGCTGCTGACCTTGTAGCCGTTACTAAAACAGTTGTATCTCCTGATTGTATCAAAACCGACCCACCTGCTTGGGGGGCTAGTAGGCCAACCGTCAGTCGAATATCCCGTCCATCAAAGGATATTGACTTTTCAAATTCTGCCATTCAGTTTTTTTTCCTTCTCTTACGCGATTCTCACTCTGTGGCAATCCTAACATTTATGCAGTCTAGACGGCTTCTGTAATGAACAAACATACAACAAAATTCTCTAAGTTAGCTGTACAACGGGCTTCATATCTGGGTTTGTGTTCTAAGTTATCTTTTTGCTGAACGATTTAATAATATTTTATCAATCAATTAAGAGGCAAGTAACTGCATCGTAATTACCCCTGTCATTAAAAAGGAATTTTCGGAATTGAATAATTAAATATTTTTGTCAGAATCAGGATGTCCAGGATTTAAGGATTTACAGGATTTTTCTTTGGATTTGGATTTTCGGAATTGAATAATTAAATATTTTTGTCTGAATCAGGATATCCAGGATTTAAGGATGTACAGGATCTTTGTTTGGATTTGGATTTTCGGAATTGAATAATTAAATATTTTTGTCTGAATCAGGATATCCAGGATTTAAGGATGTACAGGATTTTTGTTGGGATTTAGATTTTTATGATTGGCAGATTCGCAGAGTATGGAATTGCTGAATAAAATATTTGATGGTGAAAGTAATGTAATCCTATTCATGCTGATTCAGATATTTTTATCGTCATTCACAGAATTTTCATATCCACAGAATTTGGTGATTATCAAAAATATTTAATCTCTTCATCCTGACAATCCTTTAATCGGTGGATATCCTGATTCAGACATTTTCATCATTGGTTTATTAAAGCTGTTGTTGGGTTGCGCTGTCGCTTAACCCAACCTACATTAAATTGTATCAGGATCTATATTTAACTCCCGCAATTTTGCTGCTAAACGTTCTGATTTTTTAGTTTCTTTTTCTGCGGTTTCTTCAGGTGTGGGAACTAGCTCTCCTGCTGGGGTAAAATACCGTAATAGTCCTTGATAAATTCCTAAATATAAACCTAGCTGACGACTCCACAAATGTCCTTGCTGATTTTGTTCTAAAGGTTGATATTCTCCGTCTACTAAATGAAAACCTGCAAATTCTAGTGTATAAGGGTCGAACCAAAAATAATCAGGTGTGCGGAAAGTATTTTGATAAAGTTCTTTTTTATATTCTCTATCTGTATTAGCTGTAGTTGGTGAGAGAATTTCTAAAATGAAATTAGGATATTTACCATCTTCTTCCCACACCACCCAACTTTTGCGAGTTTTGCGTTCTGTTCCTAAGACGACAAAGA
Source organism: Dolichospermum sp. UHCC 0352 (assembly GCF_009711925.1). NCBI lineage: Bacteria > Bacillati > Cyanobacteriota > Cyanophyceae > Nostocales > Aphanizomenonaceae > Dolichospermum > Dolichospermum sp. UHCC 0352. The sequence goes on from NZ_VIKY01000274.1 coordinate 4,010, forward strand.
AATCTGGACCTCGGAAATATTCAGATTTTTTCTGATTAGGACTATAGTAAATGGTGAGATTTCCCGCAGCATAGAAATCATTTCTATCTTTCCATAACCATTCTAGACATTTGAACAGTAGAATTATTTGTCTTAGATGTAGTTCTGTTTCCACGGTTGGTTCATCACTATATAAATCACTTGGGGGAAATATTACATCTTGGGAGATGTTTTCTTGACATTCTAATTCTTGAGTAATCATCATGATGTGATACCAAGTAGTTATTTGTTGATTATAGCATTATGTAGGTTGGGTTGAGAAAACCCAATATTATATTATTCTTTTGTTGGGTTGCGCTGTTGCTTAACCCAACCTACATGACTTTGATGATTTGAATAATTAAATATTTTTGTCTGAATCAGGATGTCCAGGATTAAAGGATTTACAGGATTTTTGTTGGGATTTGGATTTTGATGATTTGAATAATTAAATATTTTTGTCTGAATCAGGATATCCACCGATTAAAGGATTTACAGGATTTTTGTATGAATTTGGATTTTGATGATTTGAATAATTAAATATTTTTGTCTGAATCAGGATGTCCAGGATTTAAGGATGTACAGGATTTTTGTTGGGATTTAGATTTTGATGATTTGAATAATTAAATATTTTTGTCTGAATCAGGATGTGCAGGATTTAAGGATGTACAGGATTTCTGTTGGGATTTGGATTTTTATGATTGGCATATTTGCAGGACATAGGATTGCTGAATAAAATATTTGATGGTGAAAGTAATGTAATCCTATTCATGCTTAATAAGATATTTTTATCATCGTTCACAGAATTGTCAGATCCACAGAATTTGGTGATTATTAAAAATATTTAATCTCTTCATCCTGTAAATCCTTAAATCCTGGATATCCTGATTCAGACAATAAATATTTAATCCCTTCATCCTGTAAATCCTTAAATCCTGGATATCCTGATTCAGACAATAAATATTTAATCCCTTCATCCTGTAAATCCTTAAATCCTGGATATCCTGATTCAGACAATAAATATTTAATCTCTTCATCCTGTAAATCCTTAAATCCTGGGTATCCTGATTCAGACAATAAATATTTAATCCCTTCATCCTGTAAATCCTTTAATCCTTTAATCCTTTAATCCTGGTTATCCTGATTCAGATATTTTTATTATATCTTTTGTTGGGTTGCGCTGTCGCTTAACCCAACCTACATGACTGACATTTTCACGGCTTAATTAAAGATTCCTCAGACTGACGATATTTAGCAATTAATTTACGTCTTTTTAGGGGTGGATAAAGCAGCATAGAAAGTGCAGGTAAACTCGTTCCAGTGAGTGCTAACAAAATAAATGTGTTAAAGTCTATTATTATTCCCGTTCCTACACTAATTCCCAATCCTAATATGAGTAGTATTAGTATACTAGTAAACAAGTTTTCAGCCAGCCTCATAGCCAGAATCACAGCCGTACTCACAACCAGACTCAGAAACCCCAGACGCAGATCCGCAGACAGATTCAGAAACACCATACCCAGACCAAGACCTGCAGACAGTTGCAGAAACACCATACCCAGACTCAGAAACATACTCGCAATCATAGCCTCAGCCATAGCCTTAGCCATATCCTTATCAATTATAGACCTCAAGCCGATTATCAAGCCAGACACCACGCCAGACACAACGCTAATTACATAAAAGCGAATTACATAATCAGATACCTTCCAAGTTGCCACCACAACCAGTAAAAACATCGCAATTAAACGCCAATAGGGCAATTTTATCTTCTCAATGGGTAAAGCCGCCGTCTGCACCTTCACCGTTAAAGTATGACTGGCTGGATAAGCATTACTATGAAGAATTAATTGACGTTTATACTGCTTATCAGCCATTAATTTACTCGTATCTACCTGAACCTGAAAACGAATATGATTGCTGCTAAACTGAGCAGGTTTAACCGAAATCCAAGCATGATGATCTGGTGTATGGGGAGGGTCTTGAGGATGGGGTGTAACTTCCCATTTACCTTCTAATAAAGTATCTGGTATGGGATTTTCAATAGTAATATCCCTTCTTAATTTTTCCCCCAGCCTATTCGCTTTAAACTCTAAAACCGTCTCACTAAAATCAACTGCTGGTACACGAATAACATCAAGGGGTTTGAGTGATTCTAAAGCTAATTCTGCATTAGTAAATCGGTCTTTTTGTTTCGGTTGTACCATTTTTTCTAACCAACCGATAAACCGCAAACTTACCTGGGGTAAAAGATGACGAAATTTAATCAAATAAGGATCATCTTCATCTTGTAATTCATCTATTTTTGTTGACTTGATTCCTGTTAATAAACAGATTAAAGTTGCACCCAAAGCATACAAATCTGTAGCGTTTGTTGGCTTAAACATTTGCTCTGGGGGAATAAAACCAGGAGTTCCTTTAAAAACACTACTTCCAGCTACATCATGACTACCAATACGAGCAAAACCAAAGTCAATTAAATAGACATTGATTTGTTCATCTACTAAAATGTTTTCTGGTTTAATATCTCGATGAATTACCGACGGTATCCGATTTTGTAAATATACAAGAATTTCTAAAATCTTAACTGCAATTTGTTTAATTTCTTCTGGTGAAAAACTGCGAGGTTCTGCTAAAGTAGAAGCATTAATATACTCTTGAACTAAACAAAAACCATCGGAGGTTTCAAAGGAATGCAAGTAACTGGGAATACCAGGATGATCTAATCCTTTAAGTACCTGTATTTCTCGTGCGTGGGCTTCTGAACCAGACCAACTTGAACCCGCTTGAGCAAAACAAAACTGTTTGATTACCTCCGCTTGCCCTGTGTTAATATTTGTTGCTAACCAAGTAATTCTACCACCTTCCCGGTTGCGTCCTAGTTCTCTAATAACCTGATAGCCTTGTTCTTGGAAATCTGGGTAGATGCTCATATTTCTAAGAGGGAATAAGTATAATAGTGCATTTTGATTTTACTATAAGTAGGGATGGTTGAAAATCAGACTGTAAAAGTTTTGTTTCAGTCCAACGTTTGTTACTATTTAAGTTGGAGGAGCAGATTCAGTATCTTCCGCTCTTGCTCAAGATGCAACATAACAATTAAAAAAATAATTAGTCTATTTAAACATGGCAACTTTACACGGAACTTGGATACTAAATAATCAAAATAGTTATTTCTTTATTTGGGGAGAAACTTGGCGTTCTTCGCAGGTACATACTGAGGTATCTGCGGAAATTCCTTTACATCCATTGGCTATGACATCAGTGGAATTAAATGAATGGTTAGAAGCATCTAATTTATCAATTGCTAATGTAATTCAGCCATCTCCTACTACTAAACAAAAACTTAAAAGTAAACCATCAACAGAAATAAAATTACCTCTTCATTCTCAAACTGTTTCTTTACCAACTTATTTTTTAGAAAATAAAAAATCAGGGTTAACCACAATTTCTCCAGTTCATTCTGTCAGCGTAGATATAGATCCTCCATCTTCACAATATTTACATCCTTGGCAAATTGATGGTTTTTGTCTCACTCCGGCATTAGCAATTCAATTTCTCTCATCTTTACCTTTGAGTGCAAATGATAGTAAAGCAGCTTTATTAGGTGCAGATATTCATTTTTGGGTACATATTTACAGATGGCATTTAGACTTAATTTCTCGTTGTAAATTTTTACCAACTGTTGAAAAACAAGATAGTAATTTAATTGCCAAATGGCAGGTACTTTTAGATAGTGCTGTAGATGTCACTAGGTTAGAGAAATTCGCCTCACAAATGCCCTTAGCTTGTCGAACATATCAACAGACTACCGAAAATATAGCAATTGATTTACCATTAATACCTCAAGAAATTATATTATCATTTCTCAATAATATTACAGATAATCAATTGCGGTTAATGGTTGGTTCTCAATCTCCTCTTGAACCTAGAATCATGATGTCCTTACCTGCGGCATTACAGCAATGGTTACAAGGATTAATTAATGAAAATAATATAATTGATGCAGCAGGAGGAGAACGTTTAGAAACTACGTTAAAAGCTTGGACTTTACCATTACAATATCAACTTACAGGTAAGGCTTTATTTAGAACTTGTTTTCAATTACTGCCTCCAGAAAATGAAGACCCAAATTGGACTTTAAAATATTTTCTCCAAGCAGCAGATAACCCAGAATTGTTAATAGACGCAGCGACAATTTGGCATCAATCTGTAGAAAAATTAGTTTATCAAAATCGCACAATCGCACAACCTCAAGAAACATTTTTGCGAGGTTTGGGTTTAGCTTCTCGATTGTATCCGATAATTACCCCTAGTTTAGAAACTGCATCTCCCGAATTTTGTCACCTTACCCCCATGGAAGCTTATGAATTTATCAAAGCTGTAACTTGGAAATTTGAAGATAGTGGTTTAGGCGTAATTTTACCTCCTAGTTTAGCAAATCGGGAAGGGTGGGCAAATCGTTTAGGGTTAAAAATTAGTGCCGAAACTCCTCAACAAAAATCAGGACGTTTGGGTTTACAAAGTTTATTAAATTTTCAATGGCATTTGGCAATTGGTGGACAAACAATCTCTAAAGCTGCGTTTGATAAACTGGTAAAATTAAATAGTCCTTTAGTCGAAATTAATGGTGAATGGGTAGAATTGCGTCCCCAAGATATTAAAACTGCCCAAACTTTTTTTAGTTCCCGTAAAGAACAAATGTCTCTTTCCTTAGAAGATGCTTTACGCATTAGTAAAGGAGATACTCAAGTAATTGAAAAATTACCTGTTGTCAGTTTTGAAGCTTCCGGTGCATTGGAAGAATTAATTGGGACATTAACTAATAATCAAGAAATTCAAACTTTACCAACTCCTGGCAATTTTACCGGACAATTAAGACCTTATCAAGAACGTGGTGTAGCTTGGTTAGCGTTTTTAGAAAGATGGGGTTTGGGCGCTTGTTTAGCGGACGATATGGGATTAGGTAAGTCGGTACAGTTTATAGTTTTCCTACTTCATCTCCAAGAACAAAACGCATTAGAAAAACCGACGCTTTTAGTATGTCCTACTTCAGTTATGGGCAATTGGCAAAAAGAAGTCAAAAAATTTGCCCCCACAATCAAAGTTTTAGAATATCACGGTGATAAACGCCCTAAAGGTAAAGCATTTACAGAAGCAGTTAATAAACACGATATAGTAATTACTAGCTATGCACTGATTCACCGCGATATTAAGTTATTGAAAGTAATTGAATGGCAAATAATTGTTTTAGACGAAGCCCAAAATATCAAGAATTCCGAAGCAAAACAATCACAAGCCGTCCGGCAATTAGAAACCACATTTCGGATTGCTTTAACTGGTACACCTGTAGAAAATAGATTACAAGAATTATGGTCTATTTTAGATTTTCTTAATCCTGGATATTTAGGGAATAAACAATTTTTCCAAAGACGGTTTGCTATGCCGATTGAAAAGTATGGTGATACTGCTTCTTTAAATCAATTACGTTCTTTAGTTCAACCTTTTATTCTGCGACGGTTAAAAAGTGATAAAGACATTATTCAAGACTTGCCAGATAAGCAAGAAATGACGGTTTTTTGTGGATTAACTTCCGAACAAGCTACACTATATCAACAATTAGTAGATGAATCTTTAGTAGCAATTGAATCTGCGGAAGGTTTACAACGTCGGGGGATGATTTTAGGATTATTAGTGAAGCTAAAACAGATATGTAATCATCCTTCTCAATATTTAAAATTAGCAACTTTAGAAAAACATCATTCAGCTAAATTACAACGACTAGAGGAAATGTTAGATGAAGTTTTAGTAGAAGAAGACCGCGCTTTAATTTTCACACAATTTGCTGAATGGGGTAAATTGCTAAAACCTTATTTAGAAAAGAAATTAGGACGGGAAATATTCTTTTTATATGGTAGTACCAGCAAAAAACAAAGAGAAGAAATGATTGATAGATTCCAACATGACCCCCAAGGACCACCAATTATGATTTTATCGTTAAAAGCTGGTGGTGTGGGCTTAAATTTAACTAGGGCAAATCATGTATTTCACTTTGATAGATGGTGGAATCCCGCAGTGGAAAATCAAGCCACAGACAGAGTATTTAGAATTGGTCAAACTCGCAATGTCCAAGTTCATAAATTTGTCTGTACTGGGACTTTAGAAGAAAAAATTAATGATATGATAGAAAGTAAAAAACAACTCGCAGAACAAGTAGTAGGTGCAGGAGAAGATTGGTTAACGGAAATGGATACAGACCAACTTCGCAACTTATTAATATTAGATCGGAATGCAGTCATCGAAGAAGATGAAGTTTAAGGAAGATATGACAGAAAACATAGACCATGACCGCTTATTCAAAGAACTAATATCAACTTTTTTCATAGAATTTATAGAATTATTCTTTCCTCAAGTTCTCGAATATATAGACACAGAATCAATTATATTCTTAGACAAGGAAATATTTACTGATGTTACCGCAGGAGACAAATATGAAACCGACCTGATAGCCAAAGTTAAATTTTTAGGTCAACCTTCTTATTTTGTGATTCATATTGAAGCCGAATCAGGTGCAAGACCGAAATTTAATCAAAGAATGTTTCGTTATTTTGCCAGATTAGATGAAAAATTGGACTTACCAATATATCCGATAGTGATATTTTCCTACGACTCACCCAAAACCGTAGCCGTGAATAACTATCAAATCAACTTTCCTGATTTTCAAGTGCTAAAATTTAATTATCAAGTAGTGCAACTGAATCAACTCAACTGGCGAGACTTTTTAGCCCGTCAAAATCCGGTTGCATCAGCTTTGATGTCAAAAATGAGCATAGTGCCAGAAGATAGGCCAAAAGTCAAAGCAGAATGTTTAAGGTTATTAGTCACCTTAAAATTAAATCCAGCCAAAATGCAATTAATATCAGGTTTCATTGACACATATTTGAGATTGAATAAAATAGAAGAAGAGAAATTTCAAACAGAAATAGGTACATTAATCAAAGAAGAAAAGGAGGAAGTTATGCAAATTGTCACCAGTTGGATGGAAGAAGGAATTGAACGAGGAATTGAACGAGGAATTGAACGAGGAATTGAACGAGAAAAAAATTTAATTCTCCGTTTAATTAATAGGAAGTTTGGACAAATTGATCGAGAATTAGAAACTGAAATTAGAAGTTTAAATATAGAAATCATTGAGACTTTGGGAGAAGCAATATTTGATTTAGATACTGTGGAAGATTTGCAAAATTGGTTAGATAATCTTTAATATATGAGTAACGAAACCTTACAAGCAAGTCGGGAATGGTGGTCACAAAGATGGCTCGATTTACTGGATTCTTACCGATTTAAAAAGCGCTTAGAACGGGCAAGAAATTATTCTCGACAAGGAAATGTTTTGAGTATTAGATTTAAAGCTGCGAAAGTATTAGCTAGAGTCCAAGGTAGTGAAGCAGAACCTTATAAAGTTTCTTTATCTCTTGATGCTTTTAGTGAGGAAGAATGGGGTTATGTGGTGGAAACAATGTCTCAAAAGGCGATTTTTGCGGCTAAGTTATTAGCGGGGGAAATGCCACAAAATATTGAAGAAGTTTTTATCAGTAATGGTTTATCATTGTTTCCCTTTACTCTGACTGATGTTCACAGTAAATGTTCTTGTCCTGATAAAGCCGTTCCTTGTAAACATATAGGTGCAGTATATTATCAATTAGGCGATCGCTTTAGTGAAGATCCATTTGTATTATTTCAATTACGTGGACGCACCAAAGAGCAAATTATCAGCGATTTACGTCAATTACGCAGCACTAAAAATGTAGAAACAATTCAGGAAATATCGGCAATTCAACCAGAAGTTTCTGAACATCAATATCCCGTTAAAATAGATGATTTTTGGCAATATAATCAGCCGTTAGAATCGTCTTTAGTAGTTATTTCACCTGCTGTTAGTGAAACAGTATTAGATGTATTAGGGACAATTCCCTTAGCGAAAGATGAGGGAAATACAACTAATTTACCTGCTAGTGAATTGGTGATGAAATATTTAAAAGCCATTTATCAAGATGTGAGTCAAAAGGCATTTGTAGCAGCGATGAATGTGGGACAATAAGCAGGGGAAACGCACTAATATTATTGCAGCAATTTTCAGAAATAATCCAAAAATTATTATTAAATTAGACAAATTACGTACTCAAGGAGAAAAAGTTTTTATCAGTGGAATGACTTACTATGAAATTCAACGGGGATTTCTAGCTGTCAAAGCTACGAGAAAGTTAATCAACTTAGAAAATTTAGGCAATGAATACAAGGTATTACTATTAGATGATATGGCTATATTTCAAAAAGCTGCGGAAATCTATGCTGATTTGAAACAAAGAGGTTTACCAATTCAAGAAGCCGATATATTTATAGCAGCTACAGCTATTATCCACAATTTAATTTTAGTTTCCCATGATTCTGATTTATTAAGAATTAAAGAATTGCAATTAGAAGATTGGTTGCAAGAGGAATAAAATTAAATTAAATCATTTTTAATCAACCGTTTTTGTAAAGCCACAACAACAGCCTGAGAGCGATCGCTCACTTCTAGTTTATGTAAGATAGTATGGACGTGAACCCGCACTGTTCCCGGTGTAATATAAAGTGCCAGAGCAATTTCTTGATTAGTTTTTCCCGCTGCCAATAGTAATAAAATTTCTTGTTCTCTTTGTGTTAGTTTATGAGTAGGCTTTGAGCTATTTTCTGATTCAAAATGGTGATGATCTGATGCAAAGGTAGAACGAATTTCCCTAGTTGCAGTTTCATCCCACCAAGATGCCCCAGATGCGACGGAATACAGAGCCAATACCAATTTTTCAGCCGCAACACCTTTAAGACAATAACCTTGAGCGCCCACTTCAATTAACCGCGTAATCAGAGATTTTTGGGAATGGGAAGTGAGGACTAAAACTGGCAAATTAGGATATTTTTGTTTAATTTGATAACAGGCTTCAATCCCGCCAATTCCTGGTAATCCTACATCTAAAATAACGACATCAAGAGGGTGCTGGTTGACTAACTCAATGGCTGTTTCACCATCTTCCGCTTCCGCGATAATCTCCAAACCAGTTTCTTGCTGCAATCGCACACGCAAGCCCAAACGGAAAAGTTCATCATCCTCAACTAGGAGGATTTTTATGGGGGTAGAAGACATCTGATGTTATTTAAGATTGAAATGGCAAAACAGGGAGCTTGAAGGCAAAAATAGCGCCATTGGGAACTCTGTTTTCTGCCCATATTATACCGTTATGAGCTTCAATAATTTGCCGAGATAAATAAAGTCCTAATCCCGAACCTTTAGCTTGGCGTTGGCAAAGCTCACCGCGATAGCGTTCGCGGAGCGTCCCGGAGGGAACTAGCGCTCCGTAGGAATCGCTATTTCCTTGGTAAAATCGTTCAAATAAGTGGGAAAACTGTTCAGGTTGGATACCTGCACCTGTATCTAAAATTTTGACAACTTGATAGGAAGTTTGCGGTTCTAAGACAATTTCGACATGATCACCGCGTCGAGAATGGTTAATAGCATTAATCAGCAAATTGCTAAAAACTCGTTGCAGTTGCAAAGCATCACCGCGCACCCAAAGAGAGCGTTTCCAATCAGAATCACCATAGTTTAATGATAGATGAATGCGACGATTTGCTGCTAATTCAATTAAAGTAGCCGTTGCTGTTTCTGCTAAGATACTTAAATCCACAGGAGCTAAATCTAGTTTTAAGCCTTCTGTATCATTGCGATAAACATCTAACAAAGTTTCTAATAAATCAAGGGAAGTTTCATGGCTGCGTGCCATTGTTGCTAGAACTTTCTGTTGGGTTGGTAAAACTGCACCAAATTTTTCTTTTTGAAAGGCTTTAATAGTTTCAACTGCTCCTAAAAGTGGCGTTTTTAAATCGTGAGTAAGTGTGGAAGCAAAATCTTCTCTTAGTCTCACTAATTGGGCTTGGGATTCGAGTTTAGTTTGAGTGAGGGCAATGGCTTTTTGAGATTTTCGTAATCGCTGACTTAAAAATCCGGTGACTATCAAAGCTATTGCAGCAATTACTCGACTGGCAACAGTAGAAGCTCGAATTGATTCACCTCCAGGTATCCACGCATTTAACATAGTTAGAAAAACAGCAAGAAATGTTGCGCCTATTGTTGCCATTCCCCCAAACCAAGAATTGACTAATAAAATTGCTCCACTGTAGAGATATCCAAAAACATAATCATTGGGGGTGGAATATTCTAAAACTGCTAGAAAGATAAATATAGTGACAATTAGTAATATTTTACTAAGACGTAAGTTATTGTTTATTAATTTATTTTTTAAAGATGCCATTTACTAACTTACCTTTTCTCAACTTATATAACTATAACAATTATCAAGGCTCAGATCCCCGACTTCTTAAAGAAGTCAGAGATCTTGATGGGATCTTGTTTACTAGCGTTTAGATTTCCTCTAAACTTTACTAAACACTGATATATATCTTTGGGTAGACACACAAATAGAAAAATAAACGATTTTTATATCCTTGTACTCCTTGTTTTTATTGCCACAATAATTGATGATATAAATTAATCATCTCAAGATTACTATCTAAATCAGGATTTTTAGGATGAAATAATTAACAAAAATGATACTGAAAGTAAGCATTTAGCCGTCAGCTATTAGGAAGAATTGAATTGATAAGCATTCTGAATATTAATTACTGATGTCAGCCTCCCCCCACTTGAAAACCCGTAAAATCTGTTTTTAGCTGACTGCTTAATACTGAAAAGCCATAACAACTTTCTTTGAGGAGATTTTATAATTCATGTTACAAGGTTGGATACAAATTGCATTGACATTAATCATTGTCATTGCCACCACTCCTTTATTAGGGAGATATATCGCTTGCGTTTTTCTAGGAGAAAGCACACTGCTTGACTCTGTGTTAAATCCCATAGAAAGAATAATTTTTGTTTTAATTGGAGTTCGTCCTCAAGATGAAATGACAGGTTGGCAATATGCCAAAGCTGTACTTTACAGTAATATCGTTATGGGGATTTTGGTATTTACTATTTTGATAACTCAAGCATGGCTACCATTCAATCCGACAGGGTTAGGTACACCAACTTGGGATACAGCATTACACACGACTTTTTCTTTTCTGACTAATACAGATCAACAACATTATTCTGGAGAAACAACCTTGAGTTATGCCAGTCAAACATTCGCTTTGAGTTTTTTGATGTTCGTTTCATCAGCGACCGGTTTGTCGGTAGGAATTGCCTTTATTCGGGGCTTAACTGGCAGAACATTGGGTAACTTTTATATTGACATCACCAAGTCAATTACGCGGATTTTGTTGCCCATGTCAATCATTATGGGATTGTTATTGATCATGGCTGGTGTGCCTGAAACCCTTGCCGGAGTGGCAACAGCGACAACATTAGAAGGTGCTACTCAAGCGATCGCTCGCGGACCAGTTGCCCACATGGAAGCGATTAAACAAATTGGTGAGAACGGTGGTGGTTTTTTTGCTATTAACTCAGCACATCCCTTTGAAAATCCCAGTGGTTTTTCTAACTTATTGCAAACCTGGGGCATGATTTCTATCCCCACAGCACTAATTTACACCTATGGCGTATTTGCTAACAATCTCAAACAGGCATGGTTAGCATTTTGGATGGTATTTACTATCTTTACCATCTTGTGGATTGTGACTACAATTGGTGAGTATCAAGGAAATCCCTTAGTTAATTCTCTTTTAGGATCACAACAACCCAATTTAGAAGGAAAAGAAGTAAGATTTGGTTGGGCGCAAAGTTCATTATTTGCAACTATTACCACCGGGACAATGTGTGGTGCTGTTAACGCACTTCTCGACTCATTTATGCCCCCAGGTGGATTTGTATTTCTCTTTAATTTATTCTTGCAAATCGTTTGGGGAGTCCAAGGAACTGGGACAGCCTATTTATTTATCTACTATATTTTAGCAGTGTTTTTAACCGGCTTAATGGTAGGACGGACTCCAGAATTTTTAGGTCGCAAAATAGAGAAAAAAGAAATCGTTCTGTCCAGCGTTGTTTTATTAGTTCACCCCTTCGCCATTCTCATTCCTTGGGCAATAGTTTTTGCTTTTCCCGATGCACTTTCAGGTATTAGTAACCCAGGCTTTCATGGCGTTTCTCAAGTAGTTTATGAATATGCTTCCGCAGCCGCAAATAACGGTTCTGGCTTTGAAGGACTAGCTGATAGTCAACCAGCAGCAACAGGACTTTGGTGGAATCTCAGTGCTAGTTTCAGTATTCTCGCAGGACGTTATATTCCCATTATTGCCTTGTTGCTATTAGCAGATAGTATGTCCAACAAACAACCAGTTCCTATGACTGCCGGTACTCTCAGAACCGACACTGGTTTATTCACTGGAGTTACAGGAGGAGTAATTTTAATTCTTGGGGCGCTGACTTTCTTTCCTGTATTAGTTTTAGGTCCAATTGCAGAATGGTTTTTAATTTCCAAATAAACTTATGACTTACACAAAATATGTTTCAATCTTTTATTTCTCTGCGTCCTCTGTGCCTCTGTGGTTCGTCCCTGACATTTTTGAATAACTAAACATCCATGAAAACTACAAAAACTCGACAAGAACGAAAACATACTGCCAAAGTTAAAAATACTGGAATTTATACTAGAGCATTTAAACAAGCATTTGTCAAATTAGACCCACGCAATATGCTAAAAAATCCAGTTATGTTTTTGGTATGGGTGGGGACGATTGTTACAGCTTTAGTAACTATTGAACCAAATCTTTTTGGGATTACTCCTGATAATAATCCGCGACTTTTTAACGGTCTAATTACCATAATTCTGTTCTTGACTCTTATTTTTGCAAATTTCGCCGAAGCGGTAGCAGAAGGACGAGGAAAAGCGCAAGCTGACTCATTACGGGCGACAAAATCCGATGTTGTAGCCCGAAAACTTCTCCCTGACGGTTCTATTCAAGAAGTTAATTCTGCTACTTTGCGTCGTGGTGATCAAATTAAAGTTATCGCTGGTGATGTTATCCCCGCAGACGGAGAAGTAATTGCTGGTGTGGCTTCTGTAGATGAATCTGCTATTACTGGAGAATCTGCGCCAGTTTTAAAACAACCAGGAACTGATATTGCTAGTTCTGTAACGGGAGGAACGCGCATTAATTCTGATGAACTAACTATTAGGGTAACATCAGATCCAGGTCAAGGTTTTATTGATAGAATGATTGCTTTAGTAGAAGGGGCTTCTCGCACTAAAACCCCCAATGAAATTGCCTTAACTGTACTTTTGGCAGTGCTAACTCAAGTTTTTTTAGTGGTAATTGTCACGCTACCAACAGTGTCAGTTTATGTTAAATCACCTGTGAGTATTGCGGTATTAATTGCCTTATTAGTGGCGTTAATTCCTACTACAATTGGCGGATTATTGAGTGCAATTGGCATTGCCGGGATGGATAGAGTGGCTCAATTTAATGTCATAGCCACATCTGGAAGGGCTGTAGAAGCCTGTGGAGATATTAACACTTTGGTTTTAGACAAAACGGGAACAATTACATTAGGAAACCGCATGGCGGAAGAATTTATTCCTGTTAAAGGTCATTCTCTCAATGAAGTTGCCCAAATTTCCTTGGCATCCAGTATTTTTGATGAAACTCCCGAAGGAAAATCAATTGTTAAATTAGCCGAATCATTAGGAGCAAAATTGAGTTTTAATCCCACAACTGCGGCAGGAATTGAATTTTCAGCAAAAACGCGTATGAGTGGCATTGATTTACCGAATGGTATCGAAATTCGCAAAGGGGCTGTAGATGCAATTAAAGGATTTGTGCGTTCTCGTAATGGACAATTAACCGCAGAACTTAATACGGCTTACGAGCGAGTTTCTAAATTAGGGGGAACACCATTAGCAGTTTGTAAAAATGATGATATTTACGGTGTAATTTATCTTAAAGATATTATTAAACCGGGGATTAAAGAACGATTTGATCAAATGCGAAGAATGGGAATTAAAACTGTGATGCTGACAGGAGATAACCGTCTCACTGCTTCTGTAATTGCCGAAGAAGCTGGTGTAGATGACTTTATTGCTGAAGCAACTCCAGAGGACAAAATTGAAGTAATTCGCAGCGAACAAGCACAAGGAAAATTAGTCGCTATGACTGGAGATGGTACTAATGATGCCCCAGCTTTAGCACAAGCGAATGTTGGTGTAGCAATGAATTCTGGTACACAAGCTGCAAAGGAAGCTGCTAATATGGTAGACCTGGATTCTGACCCGACAAAATTAATTGATATTGTCACTATTGGTAAACAATTACTAATTACCCGTGGGGCTTTAACAACTTTTTCTCTCGCTAATGATGTCGCTAAATACTTCGCAATTATTCCAGCAATTTTCCCTGGGATTGGGGTAAATGGTTTAAATATTATGGGTTTGGCAAGTACCCAATCAGCAGTTTTATCAGCTTTGATTTACAACGCTTTGATTATTCCGGCTTTAATTCCCTTAGCATTAACTGGGGTGAAATTTCGTCCTCTCACTGCTAACCAACTTTTGCAACGGAACATCTTTATTTACGGATTAGGTGGCGTAATAGCTCCTTTTATTGCTATCAAAATTATTGACGTTTTCATTGTATCTATAGGATTAGCTTAATCAATGACAATTTCTAAAGGTCATCGTGTTCCTCTGGGTCTGTTTTTACTACTTTGCTTGAATTTATTATTAGCACCAGCAGTTCAAGCAGCGACTTCGGTAGCAGAATCGCGTTTTTCGGCTTATACGATTACTTTGTTGGGGCTTGTTACTCTGTGTCTTTGTGTTTATTTGTTTGTGGTGATTTTTCAGCCTGAGAGGTTTTAATATGAACCATATTTTTTATTTCGCGCAGAGACGCTAAGGAGCAAAGGCGCAAAGGAAGAAATATATTTTGTTGTGGTTTTTTAAATTAGGGAGGTTTGAATATGAGTCAGAGACATCAAGTTAGTAAGGCGATTCGTTCGACTTTGGTTTTGTGGGTGATAACGGCTTTTATTTATCCGTTATTTATGTTGATTTCGGGACAAGTTGTTTTTTCTGATCAGGCTAATGGTAGTTTAATTAAAAATTCTCAAGGTGTGATTATTGGTTCAGCTTTAATTGGTCAACCTTTTGCCAGTGAAAAGTATTTTTGGGGTCGTCCTAGCACTACTAATTACAGCACAGCAGACCCTAAAAAGGATGAAGTTGGTGTTTTGAAGACGGGGGTATCTGGTGCTAGTAATTTAGCTCCCAGTAATCCAGCATTACTAGAACGTATTAATGGGAATGAAGGTGAAATTCAGCGACTTAAAAAAGCGGGTATCCAACCTACTGCGGATTTAGTTTATACTTCTGGTTCGAGTCTTGATCCTCACATTACTCCTGAAAGTGCTAAGGTACAAATTGCCAGAGTAGCAAAAGCGCGAGGAGTTGAACCAAAGCAGTTGGAAACTTTAATTTCTCAAAACACTGATGGTCGTTTCTTGGGTATTTTTGGTGAACCGGGAGTAAATGTTTTAAAACTAAATCTAGCAGTGGATAAAATTAGTAAATAAGTAGGAATTTCTTCATGTTTAATCCCTCTACCCCTTCTCCTGACAGTTCTTATATTCGTCCTGCTCGACGCGGAAAGCATAAAATTTTCATTGGTATGGCTCCCGGTGTGGGGAAAACTTATAGAATGCTAGAGGAAGCACATCAACTTAAAAAAGATGGTATTGATGTTGTTATTGGCTTGTTAGAAACTCATGGACGCAAAGATACGGCGGTAAAAGCGATAGGATTGGAGGTAATTCCTAGAAAAGTCATTATTCACAAAAATATCAACCTTGAAGAAATGGACACAGAGGGAATTTTTAAACGCTCTCCCCAACTGGTTTTAGTTGATGAATTAGCGCATACAAATATCCCCGGTTCAGCTAGAGAAAAACGCTATCAAGATGTAGAATTAATTTTAGCAGAAGGTATAGATGTTTACTCTACTGTCAACATTCAACATCTAGAAAGTTTGAATGATTTGGTAGCTAGAATTACGGGTGTTGTGGTGAGAGAACGTATCCCTGATCTTCTCTTAGATGAAGCTGATGCTGTTGTTGTGATTGATGTGACTCCAGAAACTTTAGAAGAACGCTTACGGGAAGGTAAAATCTATACTCCTGATAAAATTGAGCAATCTTTAGAAAACTTTTTTCAACGTCGAAATCTGATTGCTTTGCGAGAATTAGCACTAAGAGAAGTCGCAGATACGGTTGAAGAAGAAGCAAATACTTCCATTTCTGCTGGGCAAATTTGTAATGTCCACGAACGAGTTTTAGTATGTGTATCTACTTATCCCAATTCGATTCAATTATTACGGCGTGGTGCGCGACTTGCTAATTATATGAATGCCAAACTTTATACTCTATTTATTGCAGATCCTGAACGTTTTCTCAGTAAGGAAGAAAGTTTACACATTGATACTTGTGAAAAACTATGTCTTGAATTCGCTGGTGAATTTCTCCATATTAAAAATCACAATGTTTCTCAAACAATTGCCCAAATTGCCGCAACTTATCATATCACTCAGATAGTTATTGGTGAAAGTCAGCAACCTCGATGGAAAAGATTTTTCAAACGCTCTTTTACACAACGCTTGCTGGAGTTAATCAGAAATCAAAACATAGATTTACATATTATCGCTACAGAGAAATAAATTTTAATATTTTTTAATCTATCTTCGATGAGATGCAATTTTTTTCTTTTTCGTCTAGTATAAATATCGAACATTAACTTAAATATCTATTCTCACCAGTTACCCAAATTCTTTGTGTATAGATGCAAGATATTGTAGTTATATGAAGTGTAAAATTTAATTACAAAACTATGCCATAAAAGGCTTTGACTCTTGACCCCTGTTGTATGATTGTTAGTGAATATTAAGGATGCTTTTACCAAATATTAACCTAAAAAGCCGAATATACTCATTATCATTAGTTAGCAAGCTAACATCGAGGTATATATGTTTAACAGAATTTTAGTCGCAGTAGATCGCTCAGAAATGAGCGTAAAAGTTTTTGAACAAGCTTTATCTTTAGCCAAGATCACATCTGCAAACTTAATGTTACTGCACGTTTTATCACAAGAAGAAGAAGGCAGTCCAGAGGCGCTGGTTTTCCCCAATATTGACTACTATCCCGGTTGGAATGAGCAAAGTTTTAAATTATACCAAGAGCATTGGGAAAAATTTAAAAATGAAGGCTTGCAAATGTTACAGTCATGGAGCGCTCAAGCTAATAAATCTGGTGTTAATACGGAATTTACACAAAATACTGGTAATCCAGGACGAATGATTTGTGAATTAGCCATTGACTGGAATGCTGACTTAATTATGATGGGACGACGGGGACGTTCTGGACTGACGGAATTTTTTCTCGGTAGTGTGAGTAATTATGTTTTACATCATGCACCCTGTTCAGTGCAGATTGTTCATGTTCCTATTAGTTCCCAAGCGGTAAATGTTACTTCAGCAGCTACTACATTTAGTAATTAATGCTAATTGAAGCTGCATAGAATCAGATTTCAAGAATTATTAACCGCAGATAAACGCAGATAAACACAGATAAAGAGGGATGAATATTTGTCGGGTGCGTCAGATATCAACAATCTGTTTATTTACAGGATTTATGCCTTCTGACGCACCCGACAACAGATTTTTAGTGTGACACTTGCGTGAAAAATATGAAAACATCAGTTCCACTTTCTTCAACTCATCCAAGTGGAGACAAGCGTTTAAAGATTTTAGACGCAACTATTAAGCGTAATCAATATCAACAAGATGCACTCATTGAAATTCTGCATCGGGCTTCTGAACTATTTGGTTATTTAGAACTGGATTTATTGCTTTACATTTCCCATAGTCTCAAGTTACCACCGAGTCGGGTTTATGGGGTAGCTACCTTCTATCATTTGTTTTCCCTAGCACCGAAAGGGGTTCATAATTGTGTGGTTTGTACGGGTACAGCTTGTTATGTTAAAGGCTCAACAGCGATCTTAACAAATGTGGAACAGTTTACGCAAATTCATGCAGGAGAAACTACTGCAAATGGTCAAATTTCTTTGATGACGGCTAGATGTTTGGGGGCTTGTGGAATTGCCCCTGCGGTAGTGTTTGATGGTGCTATTTTAGGTAATCAAACTCCAGAATCGGTTTGCGAAAAAGTGGGAGAATGGTGGCAAAATGGAACTAAATGAGTTATTAGAAATTGCCCAAACGGAACTTTCTCAACGGAAATCTGTGCAAGTTCGGTGTTGTACTGCTGCGGGTTGTCTCTCTTCTGATTCTCAAGCTGTGAAAGACAATCTCGAAGCATCTGTGAAAGCTGCGGGTTTACAAGATACTGTGCAAGTTTCTGGTGTGGGTTGTATGCGTCTGTGTTGTCACGGACCATTGGTACAGGTAGAAAACCAGGAAAATTCACTCATATCGAAGTTGTATCAAAAAGTTACCCCGGAAAATGCAGCCGAAATTATTGTGGGGGTAAATGGAAAAGTCACAAATTTACAACAGGGTGATTTAAATCAGCCATTTTTTAGCCGTCAATTGCCGATTGTTCTAGAAAACAGTGGTAAAATTGACCCGGAACGGATTCAAGCTTATATTGCGGCTGATGGTTATCAGGCCCTTTACCAAGTGCTACGGGAAATGAAACCTAGTCAGGTGGTAGAAACTATTACTAAAAGTGGTTTAAGGGGACGCGGTGGTGCTGGTTATCCCACTGGTTTAAAATGGGGAACAGTAGCAAAATCCGCCGGTGAGAGGAAGTTTGTAATTTGCAATGCTGATGAAGGTGATCCTGGTGCATTCATGGATAGGAGTGTATTGGAAAGTGATCCCCATCGAGTTTTGGAAGGGATGGCGATCGCTGCCTACTCTATCGGGGCAAATCAAGGCTATATTTATGTTAGGGCAGAATATCCTATTGCTATTCAACGGCTAGAAATTGCTATTCGTCAAGCCCAACACTTAGGGCTTTTGGGTTCACAAATCTTTGACTCTCCCTTTGATTTTAAAGTAGAAATTCGCATTGGTGCGGGTGCTTATGTCTGCGGTGAAGAAACGGCTTTAATGGCTTCCATTGAAGGTAAACGTGGTGTCCCTCATCCCCGGCCACCATACCCGGCTGAGTCCGGTTTATGGGGCTATCCGACGTTAATTAACAATGTGGAAACCTTTGCCAATATTGCGCCGATTATTCGTAAAGGTGCTGACTGGTTTGCTAATATCGGTATTGGTAAAAGCAAAGGCACAAAGGTATTTGCGTTAGCTGGAAACATCCGCAACACGGGTTTAATAGAAGTCCCAATGGGAACATCTTTACAAGAAATTGTCGAGGAAATGGGAGGAGGTGTTCCCGACAATGGTATTGCTAAAGCAGTACAAACCGGCGGTCCTTCAGGGGGATGTATTCCTGCGTCGGCTTTTGCTACACCTGTAGATTATGAATCCTTAACCGCCTTGGGTTCAATGATGGGTTCGGGGGGAATGATTGTCATGGATCAAACTACAAATATGGTAGATGTCGCTCGCTTTTTCATGGAATTTTGCATGGATGAATCTTGCGGTAAGTGCATTCCTTGTCGTGTAGGAACTGTGCAATTACACGGTTTATTAACAAAGATTAGTCAAGGAAAAGGTTCACTAGCTGATTTAGATTTATTGGAGGAACTTTGCGATATGGTAAAACACACAAGTTTATGTGGTTTAGGACAGTCTGCACCAAATCCAGTTTTTAGCACTTTGCGATATTTTCGAGATGAATATTTGGAATTAGTCAGTAGTTAGTGGTCAGTTGTCAGTCGTCAGTTGTCAGTTGTTACTGGTAAGAGTTATTTACCAATTACCAATTACCAATTACCAAATTATTATGACTGTAAAAACTTTAACAATAAATGGGGAATTGATTAGCGCTCGTGAGAATGAAACCTTACTAGAAGCAGCGCAGGAAGCGAGTATTCATATTCCTACATTGTGCCATTTAGAAGGTGTAGATGATATTGGTGCTTGTCGTTTATGTTTGGTGGAAATTGCGGGAAGTAATAAATTACAACCTGCTTGCGTGACAAAAGTGATAGAAGGAATGGAGGTAAATACAAATAGCGATCGCTTACAAAAATATCGGCGGACAATTGTAGAAATGTTATTTGCCGAAGGTAATCATGTTTGTTCCGTTTGTGTTGCTAATGGTAACTGTGAATTACAAGATTTAGCCATAGAAATGGGCATGGATCATCTCCGCTTAGAATATCAAAATCCTCAGCGAACTGTTGATACTTCTCATCATCTTTTTGGCATAGATCATAATCGTTGTGTGCTTTGCACTCGCTGTATTCGGGTCTGTGATGAAATCGAAGGCGCACATACTTGGGATATGGCAGGAAGAGGATCAAAATCTCACGTAATTACTGATTTAAATCAACCTTGGGGAACTTCCCAAACTTGTACTTCCTGCGGTAAATGTGTAAATGCCTGTCCCACAGGAGCGTTATTTGATAAGGGTTCAAGTGTTGGTGAAATGAAACATGATCGGGGCAAAATTGAATTTTTAGTAACTGCACGAGAGAAAAAACAATGGAATTTTTAATATCTAGTATCTCACGCAGAGGCGCAAAGGGAGAAATACATGAATTTTAAATATCTAAAAATCTAAAAAAATGACTAAAATTAAATTAGCAACGGTGTGGTTAGGTGGTTGTTCTGGTTGTCATATGTCATTCCTTGATTTAGATGAATGGTTAATAGATTTAGCCGCACAAGTAGATATAGTTTATAGTCCCTTAGCTGATATTAAAGAATATCCCGAAGGTGTAGATGTAGTATTAGTTGAAGGTGCTATAGCTAATGAAGAACATCTAGAATTAATTCACAAAATTAGAACCCGAACTAAAACAATAATTTCCTTTGGTGATTGTGCTATTACTGGTAATGTTACCGCTTTGCGTAATCTTTCCGGTGGTGCTGAACCAGCCCTACAATTAGCTTATATTCAAGAGGCTTGTATTAATCAACAAATTCCCAATTCACCAGGAATTGTTCCCCCTTTACTAGATACAGTTGTCCCTGTGCATAAGGTAGTATCAGTTGATATTTATTTACCCGGTTGTCCCCCTTCTGCACCTCGCATTCGTGCCGCACTTGAACCACTATTAAAAGGAGAAAAACCGGAAATTGTCGGCCGAGAAATGATTAAATTTGGTTAATTAGTGATCACGACCAAATAAATATCTTCTTTCTTCTTCTTTCTCCTGACTCCTATTTTTTCTGAGGTGACTTATGTTAACAGCAGCAGATGTAATGACTAAAGATGTGGCAATGATTCGCAGTTCAGCCACAGTCAAAGAAGCAGTTGATTTAATGAAAGCTAGAGATTGGAGAGCATTAATTGTAGATCGTCGTCATGAACAAGATGCTTATGGAATTATCACAGAAAGCGACATTGTTTATAAAGTCATTTCCTACAGCAAAGATCCAAATAAAATCCGTGTTTATGAAATTATGACTAAACCTTGTATTGTCGTCAATCCAGAATTAGGTTTAGAATATGTAGCCAGATTATTTGCTAACCACCATCTCCGCCGTGCGCCTGTAATTAGTGGTAGATTATTAGGAATAATTTCACTTACTGACATCTTAGCCAGAAGTAGTTGTTTAGAACAACCGCGCTCATTTTTGTTAGAACAAGAATTACAAGATGAAATTAAAAAAGCTCGAATTGTTTGTGCAGAAAAAGGTATTAATTCCACAGAATGTGCAGCCGCTTGGGATGTGATAGAAGAAATTCAAGCTGAAATTGCTCACCAACTCTCTGAAAAACCTCTCAAAACTGCCTTTGAAGATTACTGTGATGAATATCCAGAATTAGCAGAATCTAGAATTTATGATTTGTAATTACTATCCGTAGGTTGGGTAGAACAAAGTGAAACCCAACAAAATCTTTGATAATGTTGCGGAAATGTTGGGTTTCCTTCCGTCAACCCAACCTACAATTTTATATAATTACCAATCACCGATTATTTATGAAAACAATTGTTATTGACCCCGTTACTCGCATTGAAGGCCACGCGAAAATTAGCATTTATTTAGATGATGAAGGTCAAGTGAATGATGCTAGATTTCATGTCACTGAATTTCGCGGGTTTGAAAAATTTTGTGTCGGTCGTCCATTTCCAGAAATGCCAGGAATTACTGCGAGAATTTGCGGTATTTGTCCAGTCAGTCACTTATTAGCATCAGCCAAAACAGGCGATCGCATTTTAGCCGTCACAATCCCCAAAACAGCCACCCAATTACGCCGTTTGATGAATTTAGGGCAAATCATCCAATCCCATGCCCTCAGCTTCTTTCACCTCAGCGCACCAGACCTATTATTAGGTATGGATAGCGAACCAGAAAAACGCAATATTTTTGGTTTAATTGCCGCTGAACCGGAATTAGCCAGAGGTGGAATCCGTTTACGCCAATTTGGACAAGAAATCATTGAATTATTAGGAGGCAAAAAAATTCATCCTTCCTGGGCTGTTCCTGGTGGAGTTCGTGACCCTTTAACAACAGAAAATCGCACCCACATTCAGCAAAAAATTCCTGAAGCCAAAGCTACTGTAATTAGTGCCATAGCTTTATTTAAAACCCTATTAAAAACTTATGAGAAAGAAGCAAAAACCTTTGGTAATTTTCCGAGTTTATTCATGGGTTTAGTCAGTTCTGAAGGTTTATGGGAAACTTATGATGGACATATCCGATTTGTTGATAGTGGAGGGAATATTGTTGCTGATCAACTTGACCCCACTAACTATCATGAATTTATCGGTGAAGCAGTCCAAGCAGACTCTTATTTAAAATCACCTTATTATCTTCCTTTAGGTTATCCTGATAGCAGTGATCATTGTCGTTTAGATAGTGGAATGTATCGCGTCGGACCATTAGCTAGATTAAATATTTGTAGTCAGATTGGCACACCTTTAGCAGACACAGAATTAAAAGAATTTCGTAGTTATGGAACCGGAACTGTTAAATCATCATTTTTCTATCATCATGCCCGGTTAATTGAAATTTTAGCAGCAATTGAACATATAGAGATTATCCTTGATGATCCAGATATTTTATCAAATCGTCTCTGTGCTGAAGCTGGTATTAATTGCCTAGAAGCTGTGGGTGTAAGTGAAGCCCCAAGGGGGACATTATTTCACCATTATCAAGTTGATGAAAATGGTTTAATGTTAAAGGTAAATTTGATTATTGCCACGGGTCAAAATAACTTAGCAATGAATCGTAGCGTTGCCCAAATTGCCCGCCATTTTATCCAAGGTGATAACATAAAAGAAGGAATGTTAAACCGTGTCGAAGCCGGAATTAGGGCTTTTGATCCTTGTTTGAGTTGTTCAACTCATGCAATGGGACAAATGCCTTTATTAATAGAAGTAGTAAATAACAATGGTGCTGTAGTTAATCAAATTTGCCGTAATTAAGTATTTAGATCCCCGACTTCTTGAAGAAGTCGGGGATCTGGGGATCTGGTATTTTTATGATATAATTTAAGCTAAACTCATATTACCCAAATTTTATCTATTATTTAGAATGCTACAGTGACCCATATCAAGATTTACAAGGTAAATTTGGCTATCGTCACAAATCAATTATCCTCCCTAATGAGTCTGTCAAATTGCCATCTTTCTCGGAATTAATTTTAGATTTAACTAAAGTATTTCCAGGGGAAAATTAAGTTATAAAATTAAAATTTGCAAAAATTGATAAAATATGCTATTCTAATTGTCAAGTGATAAAATAGGTGTTCTGTGACAATTTACAATATTGTCAGTATAAATAATAAGCGGCTATAGCAGCCGCACCAGTATCTATACAGATGGGTTACTCATGTTTACACCTGCTACAAGAGGGTCAAAATTTGCGGGAAACCGGGTATTATGATCACAATCTGCTTTTTCTAAATGCGTCCCCTGTAAATTAGCTGTACGTAAATTTGCAGAAAATAACATTGCTCCGCGCAAATCTGCATTTTCTAAATTAGCTTCACTTAAATCAGCAAAACTAAAATCACATCCTCGCAGATTTGCACCACTGAGATTAGCTGTACTCAAATCAGCATAACTGAAATCAGAGCCTTTCAAGTCAAAATTTTGTAGATTAGCTTCTCCTAATTCTGCTTTTTCAAAGTCTCTTTTTCCGACTGCATATTCTTCTACAATCGTAGCAGCACTATTAATTGACTGTTGAAAATTAACTTCAGGCATAGAGCAGCCTCACAATTTATCTAAATTTTTTACGAAATTCCCAATGCTATCTACATTCATATTATAACGAATATGCAAAAAATATAGGCTATGTTTACATAAGTTTGTTTTCAGTGTTTTTGTGTCTTATCAGAAATTTCTCAAATCTTTATGCTAGTTTTAAAGCAAAGGATAAATCATCAGGAGAATACTCCCCTTTTTATCCTTCCACGGTCTTTCGCAAACAACTAGCTACAATAAATTCGGTTAATTTGTCAAATTTTCAGCCTTATACAGCTAGTAAACACGCGGTATTAGGCTTAACTCAAACAGTGGCTTTAGAAGTTGCCCAATCAAATATTCGTGTTAATGCAGTATGTCCGGGGGTGATTGATACAGATCTGGCTCGTCCTTTCTTTTCTATTCCTTTTTATCGAGAGTTTATTAACAAACATCCCATGGGTAGAGTCGGAAAAGAAGAAGAAGTTGCTAATGTAGTAGTTTTTCTTTGTTCAGATCAGGCTTCCTTTATTACGGAAGAATACCTTGTCATAGACGGAGGTTTTATGGCTCAGTAAATGACTTCAAAAATAACAATTTATTTGATGTTTCAAAAACATTTAGGAGGAAAATTAAAAATGCCGTGTTGTACTAGATCAAAAGAGTTGAAAAATAATGGTAACTGCAATGGTGATTGGTTATGGCAATGATTTACGTGGTGATGATGCTATTGGACAACAAGTGGCAAAAGCTATCAAAGATTGTTGTTTATCATCTGTGCAATCCATTGCAATTCATCAATTGACACCAGAATTAGCTGCACCTTTAGCAAATGTCAATTTAGCAATTTTTGTTGATGCTTGTATCAATTCCCAATCTGGTCAGGTGCAGGTGCAATCATTATTACCGTCTGAGTTGAATACTATTAATACCCATATTAGTAATCCGTCATCCCTACTTGCCCTTTCTCAAATCCTCTATGGTCATTGTCCCTCAGCGTGGTTAGTCTCAGTCCCAGGAGTGAATTTTGAACTGAGCGATCGCATTTCACCAACAGCAGAAAAAGGTATAGCGATCGCCATAGTTACAATTATGCAAATTCTCAATACAAGCAAATAAAAGGATAGTCATGGAAGCACCTATCAAACCAATCACCAACAAGCCTTACAATATCTTTTGTCCAGAGAAATTAAACCCATTAGATGCCATTTTTGCACCTAAAACTGTTGCTGTCATTGGTGCAAGTGAGAAACCCGGAAGTGTGGGACGGAATCTACTTTGGAACTTAATCACTAATCCCTTTGGAGGAACAGTTTTTCCCATTAATCCTCAGCATTCTAGTATATTAGGAATTAAAGCTTATTCTACTATATTTGATGTTCCTGAAAAAATAGATTTAGCTGTTATTGCCACTCCTGCATCTACAGTCCCAAAAATTATTGCTGATGGTGTTGATGCCGGAATTAAAGGAGCAATTATTATTTCCGCCGGATTTAAAGAAGTAGGTGAAAAAGGTCTAGCTTTAGAACAGGAAATCCTGCAACAAGCACACCGAGGAAAAATTAAAATTATTGGACCCAATTGTTTAGGAGTAATGAATCCAATTTCCGGTTTAAATGCCACATTTGCTAGTAAAATGGCACTACCAGGAACAGTTGGCTTTATTAGTCAAAGTGGAGCATTATGTACATCAGTTCTTGATTGGAGTTTACAGGAGAATGTTGGTTTTAGTGCCTTCATTTCCATTGGTTCAATGTTAGATATTGGTTGGGGAGATTTAATTTATTATCTCGGAGATGATCCCCATACTAAAAGTATTGTAATTTATATGGAATCCATTGGGGATGCGCGTTCTTTTCTGTCAGCAGCGCGAGAAGTGGCATTAACAAAACCGATCATTGTCATTAAAGCCGGTCGTACTACAGCCGCAGCTAAAGCCGCAGCTTCTCACACGGGTGCATTAACAGGAAATGATGCTGTATTAGATGCAGCTTTTCGCCGTTGTGGGGTATTACGAGTCAATAGTATTTCTGATTTATTTGATATGTCAGAAGTATTAGCAAAACAACCCCGTCCCCAAGGTTCACGATTGACGATTTTAACTAATGCTGGTGGTCCAGGAGTATTAGCAACAGATACATTAATTGAAAATGGAGGAGAATTAGCAGCAATTTCTCCAGAAATAATGAGTTCTTTAAATGAAATTTTACCCCCGCAATGGAGTCATAATAATCCTATTGATATTTTAGGAGATGCTGATCCCCAACGTTATAAAAAAGCCTTAGAAATTATCACAAAAGATCCCAATAGTGATGGGTTATTAGTAATTTTAACGCCTCAAGCAATGACAGATCCTACCCAAATAGCCGAACAATTAAAACCTTATGTACAAATGTCTGGTAAACCAATTTTAGCCAGTTGGATGGGTGGTGCTGATGTAGCTGCGGGGCAACAAATTCTTAATAGTCAAGGTATTCCCACATACTCCTATCCCGATACAGCAGCGCGGGTATTTAGTTATATGTGGAAATCCAGTTATAACCTGCGCGGTATTTATGAAACTCCAGTTTTACCGACATTAACTTGTGATGCTAATACTCGTAATTGTGCTAAAGTGGAAAATATTATTCAAGCTGCAAAAACAGCAGGAAGAACAATTCTCACGGAATTTGAATCTAAGGAAATCTTAGCCGCTTACGGTATTCCTATAGTTGCAGGTTGCATTGCTGAAAGTGCAGATAAAGCAGTTGAATGTGCAGAAAATCTGGGTTATCCCGTTGTTTTAAAACTTTATTCTCAGACTATTACCCATAAAACTGATGTGGGTGGTGTGCAGTTAAATCTGCAAAATGCGGAATCGGTAAAACTTGCTTATCAAAATATTGAAACATCAGTAAAACAGAAAGCTAAAGCCGCAGATTTTCTCGGTGTAACTGTACAACCAATGATAAAAACAGATGGTTATGAATTGATTATTGGGAGTAGTTTAGATCCGCAATTTGGACCAGTATTATTATTTGGTGCTGGGGGACAATTGGTGGAAGTTTTTCAAGATAGTTCTATTGCCCTTCCTCCTCTCAATACTACCCTAGCACGACGGATGATGGAACAAACTAAAATTTACAAAGCCTTGCAAGGGGTCAGAGGACGGAAAAGTATTGATATTGCTGCTCTTGAACAATTAATGGTAGAATTTAGTCAATTAGTTGTGGAACAACCTGGGATTAAAGAAATTGATATTAATCCGCTGTTGGCTATTCCTCCCACTCCTATACATCCTGAAGGATTAATTGCCTTAGATGCGCGGGTAGTTTTACATTCTGCTGATGTGGAAAAGCATCAATTACCAAAATTAGCTATTCGTCCCTATCCTAGTCAATATATTAGTAATTGGAAATTGAACAATGGTACGCCAATTACTATTCGTCCTATTCGTCCCGAAGACGAACCATTAATGGTAGAATTTCACAAAACCTTATCAGAAGAGAGTGTTTATTTTCGCTATTTCCACATGATTAAATTGAGTCAACGCATTACCCATGAACGACTCACCCGAATATGCTTTATTGACTATGATCGAGAAATGGCTTTAGTTGCAGAATACCAAAATCCCGAAACAGAAAATAGGGAGATTTTAGCAGTAGGAAGATTAACTAAATTACATGGTAGTAATGCGGCAGAATTTGCGATGCTAGTGAGCGACAAATTTCAATATCAAGGCTTAGGGACAGAATTACTCCGCAGATTGCTAGAAGTTGGTAAAAACGAGAAAAGTTGCTGTATCTATGCTGATATTTTAGCTGACAATTCAGGTATGCAGCGAATATGTGAAAAACTTGGGTTCCAAATCACAAATACAAGTGATACAACAGTATTAAGGGCAGAAATTAAACTTTAAATGGGGGTTGCTGAAAAAATTTTTCAGCAAGTTATAATTAGGTGGACAGGAATCTGTTACAGTATTAGTCTGTAAATAAAAGCTACATAGCATAGATGTTTTTGAATTATGTAACCTATGCCGGCGAATTCCTGTCCTGAAAATGATGCTGATAACGGAAACTCTGATCCCCTTGACTCTATCTTTACTGACCTATCAGTAGATGAGGAATCAGAAGTAAGGACGGATTCCGCGTCTCTACCACCAGTCCGATTTCAAGGCCGTAGAGGCAAAGCTGCTCTAGTTTTAACTATAGTCTGGAGTGGTACTATTACCTTGCATTTAGTTTCCTGGGGTTCCATATTTGTCCTGGGACTAACAACAATGCTAGGTATTCATGCTTTGGGGATTATTTTCGCCAAACCCCGTCACCATTCCCAAGAGATAGAGGGAGATTTGCCTTTTGTTTCTGTGTTGGTGGCTGCTAAAAATGAGGAAGCGGTAATTGGCAGATTAGTTAAGAATCTGTGTAATCTGGAATACGGTAATGGTCAATATGAAGTCTGGATTATTGATGATAATAGTACAGACAATACACCCCAATTACTCGCCCAACTCAAGCAGGAATATCAACAACTCAATGTATTTAGGCGTGATCCTGACGCTAGTGGCGGCAAATCGGGGGCATTAAATCAAGTATTACCGCTGACAAAGGGAGAGGTTATTGCTGTATTTGATGCCGATGCCCAAGTTACACCGGATTTGCTATTACAAATAGTTCCGTTATTTCAAAAAGAACGGGTAGGGGCGGTACAAATGCGTAAAGCGATCGCCAATGCTAAGGAAAATTTTTGGACTAAGGGACAAATGGCGGAAATGTTGTTGGATATTTGGTTTCAACAACAGCGCACTGCTATTGGTGGTATCGGTGAACTCCGAGGTAATGGTCAATTTGTCCGTCGTCAAGCCTTGGCTAGTTGCGGTGGTTGGAATGAGGAAACTATCACTGATGATCTGGATTTAACTATCCGGTTACATCTGGATAAATGGGATATTGAATGCGTTTTTTATCCGCCAGTGGAAGAAGAAGGTGTCACCAATGCTACAGCCCTTTGGCATCAACGTAACCGCTGGGCAGAAGGTGGTTATCAACGTTATTTAGACTACTGGGATCTCATCCTCAAAAACCGCATGGGGACAAGGAAAACCTGGGATTTGTTGATCTTTATGGTAACAATGTATATCTTACCGACAGCAGCAATACCAGATATATTAATGGCGATCGCTCGTCATCGTCCCCCCATGTTAAGTCCTGTAACTGGCTTATCTTTGGGAATGTCAGTAGTAGGAATGTTTGCTGGTTTAAAGCACGTTCGTTCCGATCAACAATTTAAACCATCTACCTATTTAATGGTACTTTTACAAACCCTCCGCGGCAGTTTATATATGTTGCATTGGTTAGTAGTTATGAGTAGCACAACGGCGCGAATGTCTTTCCGACCAAAACGCCTTAAATGGGTAAAAACTGTCCATACAGGTGTTGAGAAATAAGGAAATAAAAACCATAAATTTTGCAGAGTGAAGGATGAATTTTTGGCGTTGCTGATTAAGGGTATGAATTTTATTTCGCGCAAAGACGCAAAGGAGCAAAGACGCAAAGTTTTAGATTTTGTGTTTTCTAATTTCATACCTCAATTCAGCAATGCCGAATTTTTTATCCTTCATTTTTTTGTATTGGCGTATAACTGCCTTAGCCTTAAAATCACAACAAAGATAATTGATTAACTGATTGATTTACCTCATAACGAACTGGTTTCTCATACCTCTTGACTTTGCCTTCATCCTTAGCTCTTGTTAACCAAAGTCTGATCTGTGATACTCTCACTTCTAAAGCCTCTTCTAGATATTTTTCACCCTGGGGTTGCTGTAATTGATTAAGGATAAGAGGTAAAACAGCCTCATAAATATCTTTAGAAATAGTTGGCGAATCTTGTGGAATATTATTAAAATAATGAACGGTTTTAGGTTTATTTATTTTCTCTACCTTTACCTTACCCTTATCGGTAGCTCTTTTTAACCAATCATTCATTTGTTCTTGTATTACTTGTAGAGATTTTGCCAGAGATTTTACGTCTTTGTGTTGCTGTAAGGAATTAATAATAAAAGGTAAAACAACTTCATAAATATCTTGAGAAATATTGGGTAGATGTTGTGGGATAGAAATTACCTGAGATTCTGAATCTTCTATGATAACTTCAGTTTTTATCTGTTCAAAATCAGCAATATCTTTTGCTAACATTTCTCGCAAATTACCATTTTCAAATTCTGAAGGAAAGGGTTTTGCACCTTGATTATATAATTGCTGATTTCCTTCCGATACTGGAGATGTTATTCTCACAAATACAGGAATATCTTTGAGTTTAGATAATGCTTCTACCGCACCATTCCAAGTTCCACCTTGACCAAAAGCAGAATTAACAACTAAGGCATAATCTGCTAAACTATAAATATATTTATTCCTTCCCATTGCGCTACCTACATTAAACCCAGCATCAGGATCATAGCTAGAAATTAAAGTTAATCTACCTTCTCGAATACTAGAACGATATTTACTATTTACTGCTGCTTTAGTTAAACTATCAGCTAATACACCAACTGACGTTCCTCCATGATCCAAAATACCTAACATTGATTCTTGATCTATACCCCTTGCACCACCAGAAATAACTTGTATATTTTGTTGAGAACAAGTTTGTGCTACTTTGCGTGTGTAGTTAATAATATCCTCATCTACATCACGAGAACCTACAATTGCTAATCCTCCTAAAGATAATAATTCTATATTTCCCACACCATAAATAATTGCTGGTGCTGAATGTTTCAATATTTTTTTGAGACGTTTGGGATATTTAGCATCACTACGTCCCAATATCCATAAACCACGACTTGTCCATTTTTCCACTGCAAAACTTAACATTACACCCCGTTGTAATAACGCTAAAAGTCTATCAGGGTTAAGTTTATTGCTAGTTATTTTTTGTAATTGTTCTTTTGCTGTTGTTTCTAGTAAATCTGCTGGACGCATTTGATTTTCTCGCAACCAAACTGTTAACAAGTTATATTCACTTAGAGTTAGAGGTGACAGTTCAGTTTGGCGATTTTGTCCAAAACTAGCACACAATAACAAAATTGCTTGAGTATCTGGTGCTAGGACATGATTTGACATAATTTTCTAATCCTCTTGACCTAATGAATTAAGAGCTAATGCTACAGGATAAACTAATCCACTTCCAGTATTACGCAAAAGTGCTGCAATGACAGTAAAAGTCCAACGGGAATCTACCATATCATCAACCAATAATACATTACCTCTCATTCCTGTCCATGAATCAATTGCAAAAGATCCATCTAAATTATGAGCTTGTTGATAACTGTTACTCATGTTTTTTTGTAACTGAGTTGGACGAATTTTGCGGACAATGGGTTTAAATGGTAAACTTAATTTTTCAGCTAGTCTCTTGGCAAAGTTAGGTACAAGTTCTGGGCGATTTAAAGAGGGAACACAAGTTACCCAAGTCGGAAAAGGTTGAGGTTTCCAAAGTTGAATCATCTCAAAAGTAGCTTGCACAAGTTCATCATCAAAATGATTAGCTCTATATTTTCCCTGTTTCACTAATTCTCCCCAACCTGCATCCCCCCATAAAGATAATGCTCTTCCGGGTTCTGCTCTTAAATTATCTCTGATGTTTCCTGAAAATCTATAAGTTAATAATGCTTGTGGTGGCCATTGTTTACGTGGTTCGAGAATTTGATTACTACGACGTAAAAATAGATTTGCTTGATTTAGTCGTGCATTGGTAAAACTTTCTGGTAATAAGCGTGTACCTACACAAACTGTACATCTACCACATTTTTGTGGATTTGGATCATCTAATTCTGTTGCTAAAAAAGCCATTAAACATTGTTGACTTTTCATATATTCTAACATTCGCTCTTGTTCTTGTCTGCGAATTTGTGTTAGCTTTTCAATTTTTTCCCTGTTGTATTGATAATTGACTGATGTGAGATACCATTTTGAACCTATCTTAGTTACAGGTGGGTTAGGAAATTCCAGAGATAGAATTTTTAAAACTTTATCAATTTGTCCTCTTGAAAGATTGAGTTTCTGTTCTAACTGAGGAATAGAAAAACCATCAACAGCATTTTCTAGTTCATTCAAAACTTTTTGTGTATGAATTTCTGGAGGAAATGCTGTATTAATGAAATAATTATTAATTTCATCATCTTCATTACCACTTAAGAGAATACCATAGGCTGTTTCTACTGCTCTACCGGCTCTACCTACTTGCTGATAATAATGTACAACAGAACCAGGTCTTTGATAATGAATTACAAAGCCTAAATCTGGTTTATCAAAACCCATACCTAAAGCTGTTGTTGCGACTAATGCTTTAATTTGATTATTGAGTAATTCGTCTTCTAATCCTATGCGAACTTCAGTATCTAAATCTCCATAATAGGCTTTAGCATTAATATTTTGTGTTTTTAACCAATCAGCAACTCTTTGAGCATCTCTTACAGTTAATGCGTAAATAATACCACTTCCGGGTAACTGAGGCAGATGTTGGGCTAACCAAGCTAATCTTGCGGCTTGACTGGGAAGATAAATATTTTGTAAACGCAAACTTTTTCTAGTTAAATCACCTCTTCTAACACGCAAATTTGACCCCAATTGAGCTTTAATATCATTAACTACTCGGTTGTTAGCTGTAGCAGTTGTAGTCAAAACAGGAATATTTTTGGGTAATCCTTCTAAATATCTGACAATGCGGCGGTAATCAGGACGAAAATCATGTCCCCAGTCAGAAATACAATGAGCTTCATCAACTACAAATAACCCAATTTTTTGAGATAATGGTACAAGAATGTTTTTCATAAAATCTTCATTTGCTAATCTTTCTGGAGAAATTAATAAAATATCTACTTGATTTGCTAACAACTTTGTTTCTATAAGTCTCCAATTATCTGTATTGCTAGAGTTAATTGTTTCGGCTTTTATCCCAATACGGTTTCCGGCTGCAATTTGGTTTCGCATTAATGCTAAAAGAGGGGAAATTAAAAGAGTACAACCAAAACCTTGATCTCTTAATAAGCGAGTTGCTAAAAAATAAACTAGACTTTTTCCCCAACCTGTGCGTTGAACAACAAGTAACCGTAATTTGTTCTCTAGTAAGTCTTTAATGGCTTCCCATTGTCCATCACGAAAATCAGCGTTTGGGTTATTCAAAGCCTGACGCATCAGGAATAATGCTTTTTCTTTGAGTATGGTTGTCATATATGCTGGGTATCTATTTATCATACTGTTGTAGCATAAAAGATAACCAACACTATTTATATTGAGACTATCAATATATTTATGCTTACTATAAGCGTGAAGTGATGTTTAGGATGTGGTGCGTGCGATTCCTAGGTCGCGCTTCGCTATCGCATCCTCAAATTAATTCAAAGCTGAGAGCGATCGCTTATCCTAGAAAATAGATGTATGCCTTATCTTCCTATTGAGGTCAGTTAACATGGATATCAGTGTAACTTTAAATGAAATCAAAGCCCTGAGTATTGCAGATAGAATTCGGATTGTACAAGATATTTTAGAAAGTATAGCAGCAGAACAGGCTTATCCCGATTTAACAACAGCACAAAAACGAGAACTTGATCGTCGAATTACTGATTATGAAGCAAATCCAGATGATGTCATGACATGGGAGGAAATTAAATCTTCAATTAGAGGACAACAATGAATTATGTCCTAGTTTTTCGTCCAGAAGTTCGTGAAGAACTGGATGATGCGTATAATTGGTATCAAAGTCAGCAAACAGGACTTGGTGATGAGTTTTTAGAATGCGTGGATAATATGCTAAATCGGATTTGTCAAATACCAGAATCCTATGCAGTTGTGTATCTTGATGTTCGACGAACAGTGGTGCGACGTTTTCCCTATGCTATATACTACCGAATTGTGTCAAGTCGTGTGATTGTGACAGCAATTTTTCACAGTCGAAGAGATCCAAAGTCATGGCAAACGCGAACCTAAAAGACAGAAGTTAATCGTAACAGCCTAATTATTAATTAACAGAGTGCGATTCTTAGGTCGCGCTTCGCTATCGCACCCTCAAATTAACTCAAAGCATGAAGCGATAGCGAAGCGCTCCGTAGGAATCGCCTTCCGTGGGGTTAAAGTCGGTAATGCGATCGCAAAGTCTATCAATTGGCATTATTCACTCAAATTCTTTGAATAGCTTCATAAGATAAGCCAGTTGATTCTGCAATAATTTCTATGGCTATATTTTGCTCTTTCAAAGCTTTAGCAACTTTCTCAATACCGGACTTCTCACCTTCTTCAAAGGCTGTATCAAATACATTTCTCACCTCTAAATACTGCACTAAACTCTTCTTATATTGTTCATAGCCAAAATCTGTATAAGGATTAAAGTATTTTGCAGCCATAACTACTCCTTCAAGATTATTTTAATGAAATACTCGCTGAATAACTATGTATTTAGAAAACTCTGTCTAATATTTCCTGTATAGCACAAAAAATGGGCGCAAGTCTATCAATTGGCCTGATTAACTCAAATTCTTTGAATAGCTTCATAAGATAAACCAGTTGATTCTGCAATAATTTCTATGGCTATATTTTGCTCTTTCAAAGCTTTAGCAACTTTCTCAATACCTTTCTCAATGCCCTTCTCAATACCTT
>NZ_VIKY01000275.1:0-16844 GCF_009711925.1 Dolichospermum sp. UHCC 0352
AGATTTTGATCGTCTTGTCACCACTCCCAGAAGCCAGTTGTTGTCCGTCGGGGCTAAATCCCACACTCCTGACCCAACTCTCATGACCTTTCAGGGTATTAACTGCTAAGGCTCTATTTTCTGGCTTTTCATTACGTTGCAAATATACTGCTTGCTGTAATGCTGCTGTCGTTGGTTCTTGAGTATCCAATGTTGCCCAAGATGCCAGTTTGACTTTTTGATTTACTCTTAATGCTTCTATCAAAGCATTACCGCGTTCTCCTGAAGCAAACATGGCTTCACTAGATTTAGTTAAGGCTTGAATTGCATTAATATCAGCTTGTTGTTTTTGAGTTTCTGCTGTTTTTGCAGCATTCCAAGCTGTGACTGTTAGCAAGGTTAATGCTATTCCTGCGGCTACTGAACCTGCCAGGGCAATTTTGAGAAAGCGATTGAGTTTAGCTTCACCGATTTTTCTTTGTTGTTTTTCCCATTCTAGTTTTTGGCTGAGTGGTTCTTGTTGCTGACGAATAAAAGCTGCTAAATAATCATGAACTAATTGATAACGGTCACAGGGATTTTCTGGTAACAACACCACTAAACCAGATTTGACAAATATTTCTAATACTAAATCTAAGTTATTCTCAGTTTCATTTTTATCTCGTTCTAATAATGATTGTAAATTTTCTTCTAATTCTGCCTTAGTCTTTAACGGTCTTGTTCCTTGTTCGTCTGTGAGAAAATAAAGTAATAATTCAGCAAGTTCTTGATTTTTCTCACCACAATCATTGACTATTTCTCCTAAATAACTTTTCACCAATTCTTGTTTGTTACCGATTTTCTGATATGCTACTAAAGTTGTGATATTTTCTGTTTCTAATTGCGCCCCCACAAGTTGTAATTCAATGGGACGAACTGAACCTACTTCTCCCGCTAAATCTTCTACCAGTCGCTTAATTAAATCCGGTTCTAATTGAAAATCAGTTTTTTTAGTTAAACTCTCAATTGTAGTTTTAGCATTTTCTGGGGTTAAATTCCCTAATTTATACAACACATTTTTACTCAGAATACCATCACCAATAATATTCATATCGGTAATTTCATCACATTCTAATAAAAGATGTAAATAATCTACCCGCAAAGATAAAATTACTCGCAAGAATCCAATATTTTTATGATTTAGACATTTCCCTAAAAACTGAAAAAATTCTGTTCTATCTTTATCGTCAGGACACACAAAGAAGAATTCTTCAAACTGGTCAAAGATTAATACTGTTCTTCGGTATTTTTCAATTTCTACCAATTTTAAAATAAACTGTTCCTGAGTATCTAATTTTAAATCTTCTGGCTTTAAGTTTTCTGGTAATACATCTAATAGTTCTTTTTTTAATTCTGTAAACCAACTATTATAAACTCTAATCGTCACAGGTAAATTATCTTGAAAACCTATGGCTTTATTTTCCAATGCAGGAATTAACCCAGCATTAACTAGAGAACTTTTTCCAACTCCTGACTGTCCATGAATGACAATAATTTTTTTATCAGTTCTACCAATTCTTGCTAGTAATTCATCTACATCTATTTTCCGTCCAGATGCTTCAATTTCTGGAGAAATATTTTCTTTTTTAATGGTTTGATTTGTTTGTAGAGACGTTCCGTAATTTGTTTGTAGAGACGTTCCGTAATTTGTTTGTAGAGACGTTCCATGGAACGTCTCTACATTTAGATTTGTATTTTTTGATGGTTTTAACCAACCCGCACCAATAAACGCCCGCAAACCAAATTGTTGTTCAATAGAACGACTTTCTAATTTGGTGTTAAAAGCTTCCAGATATTCTGTTTTTTGAAATAATAGCTGTTGTAAAAGATTGAGAATTTTAACATAAAGCTTTGGTTGATTATTGATAACCCCAATATCTTTAGCCAATTTTAAATTACTAATTGCTTGTTCATATTGTTGTAATTTTTCTTGAGCTTGTGCTAGAATTAAAAATAGACTTTGACGATAATAATTTAGTAGGGGTAACTCATGAATTACCCCTATCCCTTGATTAGCAATTTTTGCTGCTTCTGAAAAATTTGATTGTTCAAAATTAGCTATTGCTAAAAATAGATAATCTTCCGCTATTTTCAAGATATTATTTTCAGCTTGATGTATTTCTAAAGCTTGTTGAGATAATGTTTTTAATTGTTCCCATGCTTTTAAATCTTGGAGAATTAACCCAAATTTTGATAAAGAATTAGCAATTAAATCCAGACGTTGAGCATTTTTAAACTTTTCTAATATTTGTTGAATACAATTTATTATTTCTCCCCCTTCCCTGGTAGGGAAGGGGGTTGGGGGGTTAGGTCTTAATTTTTCATAATTGCAAATTGTCAGATGATAAAGTATTTTCCCTTGAATTTCTAAATTCTCAGTTTTTTGCCAAAAATCCCAACTTTGTTGATAATAATTAATAGCTATATCTAATTGTTTTTTGTTATATGCAATAAATCCTTTTAAAAAATTACAATTAGCTTGAAAATCTGGTTCTAATTTTTGATCATATTTTTGTAAGTCTTGTAATGCTAATTCAAGTTCTTGTAGATTTACATTCAAATCATCATTTAATATTTTATCTATTATTGATTTGAGTAAATTAATTAATTCATCGAAAGGAAGAGAAAAATTGATAGTAATTCCCCAACTTTCTAAATCAGGTGCAGATTCCATGATTTGTTGATATATTACATCATTAATCCATAGCACTACCGGATATGGACAATTATTTCTAAATTCTTCCCTGACTTGATTAGCTGAACTAAACATTTTCGATAAATTCGGTAATGATTCCCAACCGACAATCATTAATGCTGCAATTTCCTGATCAAATTCTTCTCGAATAGCATTATATAATGTTCTTTCTGATGCTTGAAGTCGTAAAATCTGAATTTCAATCTGACAGATTTTTTGTAATTCTTGAATGAGTTGATTTTGTAAGTTGAGATAATTGCACTTAGCCAAAATCAGTTTAAATTCTCCTTGGGATGCTTCTATAGACCATGCTAAATCTTCTAGTTGTTGTGAGTTGTTCATAGTATTAATTTGTGATAAACAATATCCCCGACTTCTGAACTTTAACCTCGATAAATAATAACATTGATCGAAGGCAATAATTCAGGTGAGATGATAAGATCCCCGACTTCTTTGATTTATTGTGTCCATAAATTATAAATTGATCTCAGAAGTCGGGGATCTAAATCCTGTTAATCCTTAAATCCTGGATATCCTGATTCAAACAACTTTTCTGATTCTGCTAAAATCGGATTGACATCAAACCATAATTCACCCTGATCTCTATATTCAAAGACAAATCTACTGCGAATTAATTTCTGATATCCTTGATCATCACTAACGTGCTTAGTTTTTTTAACACGGCGTAATAATTCCCATTCTTCATCAGAAATAGTTAAAGACATTTCATTCCGTCGTTCACGAATAATCTGCTCTAAGGTATGACTCTGGAGAGGAAATTTTTTATCTTTCATAATCCAGGGGTTTAATAACCGCAAAATATCGCGCACATGACCACCGCTAACCTGACACAAGCGGTCTAGACTTGCTGGAGCATCAAAAATTTCAGTAATTTTATTTAAGCGGTCTTCTGGGGCTAAATTAGGAAATGCTCTAGCTAAAATCATCTGTTGCATTAGTGCTAATCCCTGTTCATGGACTTTACCATCTGAAGACTTGACGGGAACCATTGGTAATATTTTTGGTTCTTCTGGAAATCGTTGGGTTAGTGTGCCATATTCATTGGAAAATTTCAAAGCCAGGGGCATGGTATAAATAACATGACAATTCAGTTTGGTGAGATATTCTCCTTGGTCAACAAATAGATATTCTTGTTGTGTCCGACCCCAGGATTTAACACTATTATCTATACGGTCTAGGTTATCAACTATGACCACTAAACCATTTTTACCCTGTTGTTTGAGTTTAGAAATAGCAGGTTCTAAAAGTTCTTGATTAATTGCTTGTAGTAAGTTGGTTTTCTGTGGTCCTAAATATTGATTTACTTTGGTTCTTAATGTGGAATCACTTTTCATTTTTGTGGTGATTTCCCCAATACCCAAAGACAGAGACAACTTTTGTCCGTCAACAGTATAACCAATATCATGACCAGCAAATTTACCTTTAACACCTGTAACTTCAGAGTTTAAGATGTTCCATGCACCTTGAAGTAATTCCTGAAATTTTTTCGGTTCTTCGAGAACAATTTTCTCAAGACTTTTACTAATGCGACTAGCAATAGCCAAAAACACATCAGCAATATCTATATCTGTGATTTCTAAATCTTCGCTAGATTCAAAATAAACAACATGAAAATCTGCTGCTTCTAATTCTACCTGTAATCGTAATAATTCTGTAGATTTACCACAACCAATATGTCCAGTAAATAGGTTACAGGTAGGCTCATCTTGATTCCACTCTGTAATACTATCTTTAATAGTGCTGATGATATCCTCACCACGCACTTTAGAAAAGTCAATATAACATTTTTGATCTTCCACATTTCGCGCAACAAGGGTGCGTGCGGGGTTAGTGGCTTTATAAAAATCCTTAATATCCATTTTGCTAGTAGTATAATTGTCCTGATAGTTGAGGAATATCCCTACTGACAATAATACTTGTTTCTCAGTAATTTCAGTTATTTTTCCCATAATTTTAATAATTTTATGAGAATCAGGATTTACAAGATCAAACCATGAACAGGATTTTATTTTACTCACATCCTGTCAATTCTTAAATCCTGGTTATCCTAATGCTGACAATTTCTGTATTTTAAAATCTAGATATGATAACAGCCAGATCATACACCTTGATAATAGCACAAAAAGTCAAGAGGTCAAGAACCTAGTAAAATGGTTATCTTATTGCAAGCATTCTCAATAATCTTGAGAATGAAGCAGACTTATTCTCAATAAACATAGTCTTGTGCTTTTTTTGTAAAAGTC
The DNA here is from genome assembly GCF_009711925.1 of Dolichospermum sp. UHCC 0352. Lineage (NCBI taxonomy): Bacteria > Bacillati > Cyanobacteriota > Cyanophyceae > Nostocales > Aphanizomenonaceae > Dolichospermum > Dolichospermum sp. UHCC 0352. The sequence goes on from NZ_VIKY01000275.1 coordinate 4,978, forward strand.
TGATTTAAAAAACTTATAGCCTTCAGTTTTTAACTGACAACTGACCCACATTCGCAAAATGTGTCAAAATAAAGAATTGTCATAAAAAATATTGTTAAGGTAATTTAGTGACTTCAACTGCTCAAGCTAGTGCGAGTGCGCGTCGTGCGGTCTTCCCATTTACAGCCATCGTCGGTCAAGAAGAAATGAAACTGGCACTGCTGCTAAATGTCATTGACCCCAAAATTGGTGGTGTAATGATTATGGGCGATCGCGGCACCGGAAAATCTACAACTATCCGCGCCTTGGCGGACCTTTTACCAGAAATCCCTGTTGTCGCCAATGACCCCTTCAACAGTGACCCCAACGACACGGACTTGATGAGTGATGAAGTCCGTCAACAGGTAGCACAGGGGTTAGAAATTCCCATCACTCACAAAAAGGTGCAAATGGTAGATTTACCATTGGGCGCTACAGAAGACCGCGTTTGTGGGACAATTGACATTGAAAAAGCCTTATCTGAGGGTGTCAAAGCTTTTGAACCGGGACTCCTAGCCAAAGCCAACCGGGGTATTCTCTACGTTGATGAGGTCAACTTGTTAGATGACCACTTGGTAGACGTACTCCTCGATTCCGCTGCTAGTGGCTGGAATACCGTGGAACGGGAAGGAATTTCTATCCGTCACCCTGCGAAGTTTGTTCTCGTTGGTTCAGGAAATCCTGAAGAAGGGGAATTACGTCCTCAACTTCTCGACCGTTTTGGAATGCACGCGGAAATTCATACCGTTAAAGAACCAGCTTTACGGGTACAAATTGTGGAGGAACGGGGTGAATTTGACCAAAATCCGCCTGTGTATTTAGAAAAACACCAAGCACCACAAGTAGCATTACAAGAGAAAATTGTCAATGCCCAAAACTTATTACCACAAGTTAATTTAGACTATGACTTCCGGGTGAAAATTTCCGAAGTTTGTTCAGAATTAGATGTGGACGGGTTGCGGGGTGACATCGTGACGAACCGTGCGGCTAAAGCCTTGACAGCTTTTGAAGGTCGGACAGAAGTTACAATTGACGATATCCGTCGGGTAATTACTTTATGTCTGCGTCACCGTTTGCGGAAAGATCCTTTAGAATCTATTGATACTGGCTATAAAGTGGAAAAGGTCTTTTGTCGGGTTTTTGGTGTGGAACTTCCAGAAGATTCAACCCAGAAAAATGGTGCAGGGGTAAAAGCTGGCGCTCGTTAGTGATAATGTAGATGTCAGTGGAAAGTAAACTGTCTACTGACAACTGTACGGGCGAAGCATTTAGAGAACTATTTTTGGCAATGAGCGATAATTTATCTTCCAAATGCTTCGCCCCTACTGACAACTGACAACTGACAAATTATGAGAACTTGGAATTTTTGGTTAAACAGCTTGATTTTATTGATTCAACATCATCCACCCCGATTTGTGGAGTTATTAATGTTAACATTAGCGATCGCTCTGCTGACAGTCTCCATCATTGTCCCAGATAAACCCTACATCATACTAGGTTTAAGTTTTGTCGTGGGAGCATCAACTTCTATATTAGTCCGGGAAGCAATGTCTCCCACCGGCAACAACCAGACAGTTTTAACTCAACAACGCCTTACCCAATTTACCGCATTACTGTTATTAGGAATTAGTATTTACGGTTTTGCAGATTTAATTCACACGCTATAAATTTTCAGGATCAACTCCTAATTTTTTTAACATCTCTGCTAATTTATTAGCTTTTTTCTCAGATTCTAACCATTTTCTTTCAGATTCTAAATGTTTTTCCTCGCTTTGTTGCATCCTTTCTTCCGGTGTTAAAAATCGTTTTCCATTTTCATCAAACCAATATAACCATTCCCTAGTTATTCCTTGATATGTTGCTTTTTCCATTCCTATTCCTAACCCTATCTCTGGTAGAAAAACAGGGTTTCCTGACAGTAATTTATATTCTCCATTGACTAATTTGTAAACCTCTAAACGTTGTTTTATTTTACGCTGAGAATTATAAACTACATAATATAATATCCCCAATTCTTGAGCATAAAAATCTTTCTTAGTGCTATATTCTCCCCTATAGGTATGAGACACTATTTCTAACACTAAAATCGGTAATTTTTGTTCTTCCCATAATACATAACTGCGGCGTAAATCTTCATCAATTAATCTGGGAATACCAATACTTAAAAATCCATCTGGGACAATTGCAGGTTTATCTGGATCATAATATATTCCCATGTCTACGCCAAAAAACCAATCCCATCTTTGTGACCAGATTAAGGCTAACATGGCTTTTAATAAACCGGGAATTAAATCTTGTAGTTCGTTATCCACTGGTGTGTCGTCAGAGTCGGGTAATTCCTTAGATGAGGGTAAATAATTTAATTGGCTGTATTTTAGCATGATTGATATTACCAATTCTTTTTTCATTGTAATCCAAATCACCGACTTCTAAGAGGGTGTTTGAAAAGTTTTAGGCTGTGATTTTAGGCACTTACAGATCCCCCCTAACCCCCCTTGCTAAGGGGGGAACTAGAGTCAAAGTCCCCCTTTTCAAGGGGGATTTAGGGGGATCTAAAAATATTTGATACACCATGAGGGACTTTTCAAACATCCTCTAACAAAAATCTATCATTTATTTACAAAATGAAAACAGAAGTCGGGGATATTTTTATCCTTGAATTATGGCTTTTTCTTCTTCAGTTAAACCATACAACCGATAAACAATTTCATCAATTAACCAATCACATTGTTTAAGTTGTTTTTTGATTGGTAAAAGTGTATTTAAACTCGATTGATATTCTTTTGCTAATGTTTCCTGTTCTTTTCTCGCGGTGGGATCTATTTTTAGTTTTTTCTGATTTTTCTTGAGGATACCAATTAATTCATCAAAGGTTAAATGGTTATCTCCTTGCTTTTGTTTATAATAATCACCTAAATAATTTTGAATTTTCGATTTATTGGTAAGATGATCAATTTCAGTACCGATTAATCTTTCTAACCATGTTAAAAAGCCTTTGGTTTCTGTTTGTTTTTGTTTATTTAATTCTATCATTTGTTCGGCTAAATATGCGAGGAAATCATGAATTACATCGGCTTCAGATGGTTGTTGATTGAGGTGATGATCAATTTGGGTAAGTAAGATATCTGGTTTATCATTGATTTGATATTGTTGGTAAAGATTAATTGTGTTTTCTAGATATTCTTGGCGTTTTTCTGGGGGAGTTGTAAAGGAGATTTTAGGAACTGGTAAACTTTTAAGTTCTTCGTATGTTACCTGGGGAAAATCATCTTTTACAGATATAGTAGAAGAGTTAGTATAAAACCAAGACAACAATTTAGAATTAATCAGTGCAGTGATAAATTTAGGATTAATGTTAACATCCAAAACTAAAATATTCAGAATACTATCTGTTGTGATTAATATATCTGTGCAATAACAAGACATCAGTTCACCTCGTCTTGATAACAGTCTTCTAAGTACAATCCTCGGAGAAGTAAAAAATATTTGATCACGTTTACTAGCTAAATCATCACAATATTTAATATAACTTTTCTTTTCCGATTCGAGACGATAGCGAGATAATTCTTTTCCCAGTAACTCAGGATAATAATTATCCTTACTATCAAATTTTGTAAGTTCATTCTCTCTCAAAAAATCACTTTTAATTTGATCTTTTGTATGTTTTTTAAAATCATATAATTGGACTCCTCGTTCAATTCTTGTGAATGAACCGAGATTAATAAAATTTGCATCTTTTTTAATTCTTTGTATTTTGATTAACTCCATACTCAGAATAAACTTAAAATTTGCATCTTCTTTCCACGTTTGTATATTAATTTTGTCATAATTTGCATGATCTAATATCTGTATTTTATCTTTTTTACCCATTTTCTTTGTATCAACATCATAATCTTTTTGGGGGTTATCCACCTGCAAAATAATAATACAAGTGTCAATATAAGCATCTAAAAAAGTATTATAAGGTAATACAATAATCTCCTTTATACAGGAAAAATTTATCATATTGCTGCGTAAAGTCATATAATTAATACCAGTTAACATAGCAGCAGGAATGATAAAAGAGATATAACCATTTTTGCAAGTATTCTTTAATCCAAAACTCCAGAAATAAACAAAGCAATCATTATACAAATTAGATAACCATGTTAATGATTCAACTAAACCATAAGGTGGATTACCGATAACAGCATGAAAACCAGGATTTTCTTTCCAACTTGCATTTTCTAAATCAATAAAAACCTCTGGAAACTCCAAATCCCAATGAAAAAACCGCTTTTCCTCAAATAAATTTCTCGCGTCTTCATATACTGCAATATCAGCAGCATTCATATTTTCAGGGTTAGCATTAATCGCATTTGTACCATAAACCCGTAAGAAATGATCAGCACGTTTCAAACCAAAATATTTAGAAACATAAATATCTAATAACCGTTTATAAGGTTTCGCAGCTTGATCAAATTCCTTAAATAACCTTTCGCTAGTTTCTACTTCCGCAAAAGTTGCATCACTTAACGTACTCACACCGCGCATAATTTCCGCAGCACGTAACAACCCCACAAACGGACCAGTTAATAAATTTAATTGTCCACTTTCTTCCTTCACCATATTCGCTTCTGCTTCTCGCGCAGTCGTACCAATAAGGGAATTTCCGCAACGTAAATGATGATCTAAAAAACTCAAAGGAGCGCCAATTGTGAAAGAATGTAACCATAAACTCACCTTAGCTAATTCTACAGCCATTGGGTTCAAATCCACACCATAAATACAGCGTTTCATTACCACCCGTTGCAAAAGTTGAGTATCTTCTAACTTATTGACATCAATAGTAATTCCCTGCTGTTGTAAATTTGCTAAAATCCCCTCGCGGGTTTGTTTCAACATCTCCAAAACCGGATTATGTTCAGGATATTCATTTAAAATAATGATTAATTCATCTGTAAAATAATCAACAGCTTCTACCAAAAAATGTCCGCTTCCCATTGCAGGATCACATATTTTAATATCAAGGAGAGTATTTGTACTTTTTCTTTCTAAACGTTGTAAATCTTTTTGTAAACCATTACGGCTTTGTACTCCTAATCTACCATCTGCCATTTTTTCATGTAATTGGCTAATTTGCGTCATCAAATCCGCAAATTTTTGTTTTCTCTCCTCTAAAATCGGTTTGAGAGTATGACTAACAATGTATTTAACAATGTAATCAGGTGTGTAATAAGAACCCGTAGCTTTGCGTTCACCCTTATCATTTTCTAAATAAACTTTACCCGTATTTCCATCTGCAATCACTACGCGATATTCTAATAAACCTTCATAAATTGAACCCAATTGTCGCACACCTAAAAAGCTGTAGTCAATGGGTAATTTTTCAAACCGTGCTAATTTATCCAAAGCGGGAAATAACACAGCATCAGATAATTGATGTTGATACAAAAACCAATTATCTGGATAATCTTTGATATCCTCAACTTCATGAAAATCAAAATGGAATAAACCACCATTATAACGAGGTACTTCTAAAGCTGAATCACCTCTATCTACTATTTCAAATAAACCTAATAAACTCTTATAAATCTTTGTTGAAGTTCCACTTAATGTTTTTTGTTTATCAACACTTTCCGCTATTTCTTGAGTAATTTTAATCAAACTATAATCACGGTAAGCTGTGGTAATTGGTAATAGGTTTCTCGCTTCAGCATATAATAGAAATAACAACTTATATAAAAATGATAAAGTAGCTGCATAAACCTGTTTTGGTTCTCCAGTTTTTCCCCGTCTGATAGCGTCTGCAACAAAACCCCCTGCTAAGTCAGGAAATATTTGCTCAAATACCAATGTTTTTAATTCATTTCCTACTTGAGTCGCATAGGTTGTACTTCCTTCTCTGACTCTTTCCAAAAAGTTTTTATTGTAACTATCTTTTTCAAAAGCAGCACTTCTAAAAAATAACCAGAAATATTTGAACTTTTCCAAATCTTCAGTTTCTAATAATTCTACCAAATCAATAGGATAAAATTCCGTTGCGGTAGAAGATGCTTGACGATAATATAAACGCCATTCTCTCCCATTGGTTAAAATTCCCCAATCAACTCCCGTACCAGTCAAATAACTAGAAATTTGAAAAGATGGATTTTCATTCTTGAAAATATCTCTTTTATCATTAGCAGAAACTTTACTTAATGGTCTTTCCCAATATTTAGCTTCTGCGATAACTAATACCCTACCATAAAAAGCAGTTTCATTATTTTGAAAAGAGTAAGCTGTATCCCTTTCAGTTTCATTTGCAAACAACGCATAATCAGGACGTTCGGCTCTACCTTTACCACGAGTCACGACTTGAGGAATATTAGAAAAGCCTAAAATATCTAATACAGGTTTAATAAATACATCTTCTGTTTGCGCTTCATTGAGAGTCGGTAAAATCGCTTTTTTTGATAAATAGAGTTTATTTAGTTTCTCAAAATCTAGTTTAATATCTAATTTCCATTCTGGACATTCTTGAATTCGATAGTCTAAATAATGTTGAGAAAATAATGGTTTATTGATGTTTTTTGCATTTGTCATAATTTAAACTCCAAAATCATGTATATTGTAGGGTGAGCAATGCCCACCTTACGTAATACCCTACCATATAATCATAAATTATCTAAATCAATTCCCTTTTCTTGCAACTTGGCTAATAATTCTTGATACTGCTGAATAGCTGCTTCCTTTTCTTGACGTTCTTGTTTAGCAAGTTGATCAAATTCCACAGATGTGAGAAACTTGTTACCATCAGGATAATAAATCTCTAAATTATCAAGTACAAGTTGAAACCGGATACCCAATCTCGGACTTATCCAACCATTAATATCTTCAATGGCTATAAAAGCATCTTGATAACGCACAAAACCGGATAATTCTAAAGTATCAGGATCATAAATGTAATATTCTTCTACACCATAACGTTGATAAAAAAGCGATTTATTAATCATCGCAGGAGTACGGTTTCCTGGAGATAAAATTTCAAAAACTACTTGAGGAGGAATATTATTTTCTTTCCATTGTTGATATGAACCTCTATCTCCCTTTGGTCTGCCAAAAACTACTAATACATCAGGTGCTTGACGAATTTTCGGATTTCCCTCCACAGGATACCAAAGTAAATCACCGGCAATAAATACATCTGGATTTGATGCAAATAATATTTCTAAATTTTCTTTAATTTTAACAATCCATTGATATTGTTTAGTATTATCTGCCATTGGTTGACCGTCGCTGTCAGGGTAGATGATTTCTGGTGTGGTTTCTGCTGATAATTGCTGTACCATATTGGACATATCTCCCATAGGAATAGATTCTGATATCTACTAAATTAATCATAATAGACATCCGGTGAAAAAAATGTAGAGGCTTTTTGTGTAATACTAAATTAAGATGAAGCTGCATAGAATCAGATTTCAAGAATTATTGAACGCAGATAAACGCAGATGAACGCAGATAAATACGGATGAATTCATGGATTTCATGATTCTGTGCAGTCTCATATAAAATTGAGATAATATCTCTACTTGTAGATGAAACCAAAAAATCTCATAATTTTCACTTAATATATAAAATTAGAGCCAAAGACAAATCTCAACAAACAGACTCCATGCGTATTTCTCTAAACTGGTTAAAAGAACTCGTAGAAATCAAACTCACCCCAGAAGAACTGGCGGAAACCTTGACAATGGCAGGGTTTGAAGTAGAAGATATAGAAGATCGTCGCACTTGGGCTAATGGCGTAGTTGTGGGGAAAGTGCTAGAACGTCAACCCCACCCCAACGCCGATAAATTGAGCGTTTGTACCGTAGATATCGGGGCTGCTGAGACTGTAAATATCGTTTGCGGTGCTGGGAACGTCCGCGCAGATATCTATGTTCCCGTAGCCACCACAGGAACTTATTTACCCAACATTGATTTAAAAATCAAACCCGCAAAACTGCGTGGTGTTCCCTCCAATGGGATGATATGTTCTTTAAAAGAACTCGGTTTACCCACTGATATTGACGGTATTCATATCTTCCCTGAAGAAAACATGGTTGTGGGTAGTGACGTGCGTCCCCTGTTGGGTTTGGAAGATGTGATTTTAGATGTCACCGCTACTGCTAACCGGGCTGACGCTTTATCTATGGTGGGTATTGCACGGGAAGTAGCGGCTTTAACTGGCGGAAAATTATCAATTCCCCCAGTTGCAGAAGTTGAAAATACCAAAACTGCAAAAAACCTAACTTTAAAAATTTCCGAAACCCAAGCTTGTCCTGCTTATATTGGGACTGTTGTTGAAAACATCAAAATTGCTGCTTCTCCTGAATGGTTGCAACAACGTTTACGCGCTGCGGGAGTCAGACCAATTAATAATGTAGTTGATATCACAAACTACGTTTTATTAGAAAGAGGACAACCTCTCCACGCTTTTGATAAAGAGCGTTTACAATCTGTAGGTGAGGGGGAAAATTTAATTATTGGTGTCCGGTTTGCGGAAGTTGGAGAAACTTTAACAACCTTAGATGGAAATATTCGGAATTTATCGCCCCAAAATTTATTAATTACTGCTAATAACAAAGCCGTAGCTTTAGCAGGAGTTATGGGTGGTGCAGAAACAGAAGTTCATGAAGGTACACAAAGTTTAGTTTTAGAAGCTGCGTTATTTGATTCTGTGGCTATTCGGCGTTCTTCTCGCAGTGCGGGGTTAAGAAGTGAGGCTTCTGGTAGATACGAAAGGGGTGTAAATCGAGCAGAATTAGAAATAGCTTGTCACCGGGCTTTATCCTTAATTAGTGAATTAGCTGCGGGTGTGATTGTTCAACAAGAAATTTCCGATTATCGTCCAGATATTTCTAGTTGGTCACATTCTATTAACCTGCGTTTAGATAAAGTTAATGAAGTGTTAGGTCCGATTGAATTAGGACAAGAAACAGGAGAATTACAACCAGAAGATGTCGAAAAAATTCTCACAGCTTTAGGGTGTGAATTAGTCAAAATTGATGACCGGAATTGGACAGTTACCGTACCTCCCTATCGTTACCGCGACTTAGAACGGGAAATTGATTTAATTGAAGAAATTGCCCGGTTATATGGTTATGATAAATTCTGTGATACCTTACCAGAAAAATCCGAAGCTGGTTATCTATCTTTAGAACAAGAATTAATTCGTAGGTTACGCGGTTATTTACGCGCTGAAGGTTTAACGGAATTAATTCATTATTCTTTGGTGAAACCGGGTGAAGATAATCAAATCGTTTTAAGTAATCCTTTGTTTGCCGAATATTCAGCTTTACGGACTGATTTAATTTCCGGTTTAATTTCCGCTTTTCAATACAATTTAGAGCAGGGAAATGGGGCGTTAAATGGTTTTGAAATCGGGCGCGTTTTCTGGCGTGAAGAAATCGGTTTACAAGAAGCAGAAATGCTGGCTGGAATTATCGGTGGTGATATAACTTCCGGTAAATGGTCAAGAGGTGGTAAGGAAGAAGCGATTACTTGGTTTGAAGCCAAAGGTATTTTAGAAAGTGTCTTTAAACAACTAAAATTAACTGTAGAATTTCAACCTGAAAATCGAGATTCTCGTTTACATCCTGGACGCACAGCTTCATTGTGGGTAAAGGGTAATAGACTGGGAACATTCGGACAAGTTCACCCCCAATTACGTCGAGAGAAAGATTTACCAGAAGCCGTTTATGTGTTTCAATTGGATTTAGATGCTCTGTTGGATGCTTGGGATCATGATGATTTGCTAGTTCCCAAATTCAGTTCCTATTCTACCTATCCAGCTAGTGACAGAGATTTGGCATTTTTTGCTTCTGTGAAAGTGACAGTTTCCGAAATTGAAAAGGTCATTAATAAAGCTGGGAAAGGGTTATTAAATTCGGTGGAATTGTTTGATGAATATCGTGGTGAACACGTCCCCACAGGACAACGCAGTTTAGCTTTTCGGTTAGTATATCGTGCCAGCGATCGCACTCTCACTGAAACTGAAATTGAACCAGTTCATAATCAGGTGCGGACAGCCTTAGTTGAAAAATTTGGTGTTAGTCTCAGAAGTTAATTGATAATTAGACATCTCCAAAAAAGAATGTAGATACGTTCTATGGAACGTCTCTACAAGGGTACGGGTCACGCATATTTAATTTTTACCAGATGTCTATTGATAATTGATAATGATTAATTATCAATTATCAATTGAATTGTATCTTTGTATGTTTCTACAAATCGCGCACAGGGCTTTTTAACACGATAATTGATTCTTAATTACTATCAATATCCTCTCTTAGCCCTTTTAAAATTGCGGCGAAATCTTCTATCAACGACAAATAAAACAGGCCATAGCAACGTAAGTTTGATCTGATTAGACAGAGTTTTCTCATAAGTAGTCCGCCTAAACCCATGCCAAAAATTCCAAGCATAACCAACATAAACCATCAAATAAATGGTGATGCCAAAAATCAATAATTTAATCATTTTTACTTATTTGTATGAAGACAAATGTATCTATCACATATTTATTTACCACATACTTATGATGTTGAATAATTTATTTTGTATTTTTATAGGCTATTACCATATCAATACTTGCCATAGATGATATAATCACATTATTCGTAATCCACTACGGTTAATTGTTACAGTGCGTCAGTTCTGAAAGCATAAAAGTTGACTATTTTATGTATCAGAAGTGTTAGAATGACAAGACTCAAAGTAAAAAATCGCCAAGTATGGCAAAATTTTCCGGAAATAGTCAAAAATTCAGATAAAGTTGCTATATTCTATTAACAAATATCAATAATCAAATCAGAAATTATGACAAAATACATTCTATGGGGAAGCTATTGCGAAGACGTTCTCAGCAAACGTGAACCTTATCGTCAAGCCCATTTAACAGGATTAGCACAACAGAAAGAATCTGGGGTTTTAATTACCATTGGACCCACAAAAGATGTAACTCAAGTTTTTGCCATTTATGAAGCCGAAGACGAAAACACCGTTCGTCAATTAGTGGAATCAGATCCTTATTGGCAAAACGGCATTTGGACAGAGTATTTTGTTAAAGAATGGATTCAGGCTTTTTAGTCAATTGGTACAATTTTAACCAAGATAATTAATTGATAATTACCATACCCAGATTCCCGACTTCTAACATCAATTTATAATTTGTAGGTAAGCATTCAGCTATCAGTCGTCAGCAGTCAGCTAAAACTGGATTTTAGGGGTTTTGAAATAGGAAAACTGACATCAGTAATTAATATTCAGAATGCTTATCAATTCAACTCTTGCTGATAGCTGATAGCTGACGGCTGAATGCTTAAATTTGTAGACACAATAAATAAAAGAAGTCGGGGATTTTATCGGCCTACCTGAATTATTATCACTTAATTACCCTTGAGTGCCTTTTGAAAATTGCGACGATAGGATGGATTAGCTAAAAACAAAGCAGGCCATAGCAAAGCCAAACCAATCCGATTAGGTAAAGTTTGATTAAAATTAGTTCTACCAAATCCAGTCCAAAACTTCCAAACACCACCGAGATAAACCACGATTATTCCGAAAACAAGTAAATCAATCATGACCATCAACTCCCTTAATAACTGGCATAATTTTATGTAAAGAAACTTGATTGCTGACTACAGGAAAGTTAAAACCTCTTTCATTACTTATCGGCACTGTCCTTACTGAATTCTAGTTTAAATTAGGATCACAGACTGCCACCATTCGTCCTATTACATGATAGCCTAAATAAACTACCCATTCTCAATGCCTGAAAAGTTCATGCTGTATTAATTTTGAATTTTGAATTATTTAACAGTTTTGCGTAATTCCCCACCCTCAAT
>NZ_VIKY01000027.1:0-41958 GCF_009711925.1 Dolichospermum sp. UHCC 0352
TCTCCAAATGCTTCGCCCGTACAGTTGTTAGTTGTAATAATTTTGCCTGTTCCCTGTTCCCTTTAGATATGAGCAATAGTGACACCACTACCACCATCGGCTTGTGCTGCTGGTTCGTAATGGGTAATTCTGGGATGTTGTTGTAAGAAAGCGTGAACTCCTTGCTTTAGTTTGCCAGTACCGTGTCCATGAATAATCCATAGGGGTCCAGCGGCTTCAGAAATGGCTTTGTCTAAGATATATTCGCCATCAGCTACGCGTTTTCCGCGCAAATCTACAGTATTTTGAGAGGTGCGAATGGCTGGGGCTGGTGGTGGTGTAACTACGGCTGGGGCTGGTTTTGTTTTAACTATGGGTTCGGGTTTTTGTCCATCTAATGATTCTATATCTTGGAGTTGGACTGTCATTTTCATGATGCCAAAACGAATGGCGAAATTGCCGTCAGCATCAGGAATTGTTAAGACTTCGGCGGTTTGCCCTAATTTGGGAATTCGCACGCGATCGCCGACTTTGGGCATAAACCCAGCTTTAGGTTTAGGTGGCGGGGCTGGCTCATATTTTTGAGCAATTTGACTTAGGGATGCGGTAGCTTGTTGGGCATCTTGGGCGTTAGGTGTGCCTTTTTGCAAGCGGCGGATAACTTGGGCAATTTCGCCTTTGGCTTGGGTAATTGCTTGTTGAACGGCAATTTCTTGGGAAGCCCGCAAATCTTTTTCTCTGGCTTCTAAAGCAGCGGCTTTGTCAGAAACTTCTTTATATAATCGTTCGGCTTGACGTAATATTTTTTGGGCTTCTGCGGCTTTGGTTTCTTGGTGGCGACGTTGGGCTTCTAAACCGGCAATGACTTGATTTACCTCGTCTGTGGCTTCTCCAACTTGAGTTTTCGCTTCTGCTACTACTTCTGGTTTTAACCCTAAACGCAAGGCAATACTCAAGGCGTTGGAACGTCCAGGAATCCCCCACAATAGCCGATAAGTGGGTGAAAGGGTGGTTTCGTTAAATTCTACGGAAGCATTTTCAAACTGAGGATTTTCATATTTTAAGGCTTTGAGTTCGCCAAAGTGGGTACTAGCCATTGTTAGCTGGGTATGATTGGCGAGATATTTGAGTAAAGCGATCGCTAATGCACTACCCTCAACCGGATCTGTGCCTGCACCAACTTCATCCAGTAATACGAGGGACTGGGGACTGGGGACTGGGGACTGGGGACTGGGGATTGGTAGTTTTATTTTTTCTTTTTCTTCCTCTTCCTCTTCCTCTTCCTTTCTCCTGACTTCTTCCTCTTCTTCTTTCTTTCTCCTGACTCCGTTCGACTGAGCGAAGTCGAAGTCTGACTCCTGACTCCTGACTCCTTTCTCCTCCAATGCTTCTAATATTCGACTAATGCGGCGAATATGTCCTGAAAACGTGGATAAACTCTGTTGTAAAGATTGTTCATCCCCAATATCAGCTAAAACTTGCGAAAACCACGGCATTTCTACGGGTTCACGGGCAGGAACAAATAAACCCACTTTCGCCATGATAGCCGCTAATCCCAAGGTTTTTAAAGTTACCGTTTTTCCACCTGTATTTGGTCCTGTGATGGTGACTACCCGAATTTGGGGACTGATCAGCAAATCTACCGGAATGACGGGATTTCCTTGTTCGTGCTGCTGTTGCCATACTAATAACGGGTGGCGCAGATTTCGCAAGGTGATAATTTCATTGTCTTGGCGATTGATAAAGCGCGGGGGGTTAGAACCTATCCACAGACTATAACGAGCTTTCGCAACTGCTAGATCTAAGGTAGTGACAATGGCTAATAACCTTTCTAAATCTGGGGTAACTGCGGCTACTTTCTCCGTCAAAGTCCGACGAATGGCTTCGGCTTCGGTTTGCTCTTTTCTGAAGATTTGCCGCAGTTGATTACCCAAGGGAACGACACTGCTAGGCTCTATATACAGGGTTGCGCCACTGGTGGAGGTGTCATGAACAATGCCGGGAATTGCGTCCTTTTGGGGGGCTTTGACGGGGATGACAAAGCGATCGCTTCTTTGGGTAATTAACTGTTCTTGAATTGCTCCCGATTTTGCTTGGATAATATTTTGGAGTTTTTGAGTAATTTGGCTGCGGATTTTCCGCAATTCTACCCGAATTTCCCCCATTTTCTGACTAGCGCGATCAGTTACTTCTCCCCGTTCATCAATACAACGGTGGATTTCCTGTTCTAATTCTGGGTACGTTCGTAATTGGGAAACTAAATCGTTTAAAACTGGGACATTTTCTTGATTATCAATGACACGGCGTAAATTTCTTGTCCCTGCCAGGGTGGTAGCGATCGCTAATAGTTCCTCTCCAGGTAAAATACTTTGAAGTATTGCCCGTTCTAGGGAATCACCGATATCTTGGATTCCTTCAAAGGATAATCCTGGATGTAAACGACTTTCCAGTTCGTAAACTTCTTTGGTTTGCGCTAATAACTGTTCACTTTCTACCTGGGTTTCAGGAATCGGCAAGTCACGCGCAACTATTGCCCCTAGCTTAGTTGCCGCAAAGGTGGAAAGGTGCTGGCACAAGCGAGGCCACTCTAGTAATTCTAAGGTTTCAGATTGAATCAAGGTTTCAACAACTAATCTGAAGTTATCGTAACAATTTTAGCCGCCATCAGACTAAATCTTCAAGGTTAAAATTTTTAGGTTCTTTTGTCACAAAAACGGTGACACTGGCTGAATGCTGCCATCTATCCTAGATAATTTTCTTTAATTGATCATATTTTCAAGTTAAAATCAAGGATTACAGCACCTTTGACACAGATCCAATTTACATAATGAACGCTACACAAGAACAACTAAAACTAAAATTAACACAGGCTTTAGTAGCTGCTTTTGGTACAGATTATACCAATACAGATCCAATTTTAGTTTCTGCCAGTAATCCTAAATTTGGTGATTATCAAGCTAATGTGGCTTTATCTTTAAGTAAAAAGTTAGGAAAGCAACCGAGAATTATCGCTGGGGAAATTGTCAGTAAACTAGATGTATCTGATATTTGTGAACCTCCAGAAATTGCAGGTCCTGGTTTTATTAACCTCAAATTACAAACTTCTTATTTAGAAGCACAACTTAACGCGATTCAGATAGATGCTAGATTGGGAATACCCACAGCAACAAATCCACAAAAGCAAATTGTTGATTTTTCCAGTCCGAATATTGCTAAAGAAATGCACGTCGGACATTTACGTTCGACTATTATTGGTGATTCCATTGCCCGAATTTTAGAATTTTGTGGTCATGATGTTTTGCGGTTAAATCATGTTGGTGATTGGGGTACGCAATTTGGGATGTTAATTACCTATTTGCGGGAAGTTTATCCAGACGCACTTACTACTGCAAATGCTTTAGATATTGGAGATCTAGTCAATTTTTACCGCAAAGCCAAACAGCGATTTGATGAAGATCCAGTTTTTCAAGAAACTTCCCGTCAAGAAGTTGTGAGATTACAAGCTGGTGCGGAAGATACACTTCATGCTTGGAAATTGTTATGTGAACAATCTCGACAAGAATTTCAAATTATTTATGATTTACTCAATGTTGAATTAATAGAAAGAGGTGAATCTTTTTATAATCCATTATTACCAAAAGTTGTGGAAAATTTAGCAACAACGGGATTATTAGAATCAAGCCAAGGGGCAAAATGTGTTTTCTTAGATGGTTTTACAAATAGGGAAGGTAATCCTTTACCTTTAATTGTCCAAAAAACTGACGGTGGTTATAATTATGCAACCACAGATTTAGCAGCTTTAGGTTATCGCATTCAAGAAGATAAAGCCAAGCGGATTGTTTATGTGACAGACGAAGGACAATCTAACCACTTTGCCCAATTTTTCCAAGTCGCAAGAAAAGCAAATTGGATTCCTGAAGATGTGGAATTAGTTCATGTTCCTTTTGGGTTAGTATTAGGAGAAGATGGCAAAAAATTCAAAACTCGTTCTGGGGATACTGTGCGGTTACGAGATTTGTTAGATGAAGCTATTAACCGCGCTCGTGCAGACATAGAAAATAGATTACAAGAAGATGAACGCACAGAAACAGAAGAATTTATGCAAAATGTTGCGGAAGTTGTGGGGATTAGTGCGGTTAAATATGCTGATTTAAGCCAAAATCGCACCAGTAGTTATGTCTTTAGTTATGACAAAATGTTATCTCTCAAAGGCAATACAGCCCCTTATCTTCTTTATGCTTATGTGAGAATTCAAGGAATTAGTCGTCAAGGGAATATTGATTTTACCAACTTAGGAATAAATCGCCAAATCTTGCTGAAAGAAGATGCAGAATTAACTTTAGCTAAACATCTGCTGCAACTTGATGAAGTAATTAAGGAAGTAGAACAGGATTTATTACCAAATCGTTTGTGTGATTATTTGTATCAACTCAGCGATAAGTTTAACAAATTTTATGAAAATTGCCCTGTTCTCAAATCAGAAGAACCTGCAAGAACTTCACGGTTAATGTTATGTGATTTAACTGCAAAAACTCTCAAGTTGGGATTATCTTTGTTAGGAATTAAGGTTTTAGAAAGGATGTAATATTAAGTCCTGACGATTATAAATCTCAGCTACACAGACAAAACCCACTTGAATCATGAAACTCTTGTAGTGCGGGCATCTTGCCCGCTACATAAGTACCTCATTAGAGCGAAATCTGCTGTAAGCATCGTCATACATATCATTAGCCAAAAAAACCAACTCCATAACCAGCAATTATGTCATCACGAAACCTCTACCTTTTCTAAATCTACACCCAGTCCTTGATCTAATTCTGGTAAGTTTTTACCCAAAATCAGAACAGATACCATCATTAATAAACTCGTCACCATAATCACACTGATCACATTCGGATCATCAAAATTACTCGTACCTATTAACAATGCTGCGGCAAAATTGCGTTGTGCAGTTCCTACTCCTAGAACTCTTTGAGTATCAATACCAGGACCACCCAAAAGATAACCCACAGTAAAAGAAAAGATAATAAAAATAGCACAAACAAAGACCACACCATTTGTCATTGACACTCTCAGGTCTAAAGACACTGAGATTCTGCGGACAGAATAGTTTTAGGCAAAACCCAAAGTCTAATTCTCGCTACGATTGTCAAGGATCGTCTACTGAGTTGATTAAGTGAAAGACCTAATCTTCCCGCTACTTTTCGCAAAATATTCGCTGCACCATTTAGATCAGCGTTAACAATTGAACCATTAGCTGACTGATACAATCCACGTTTAACGCGCTAACAGTAATGCTTTCCACCCTTCTGGTTTCTGACCATAAACGGGCAGGGAGTCTCCATCTAAGAAAGATGCTTTTGACGTATAAGATTCTTCAGTTTCTTGAAATCTAATCCCATGTAAATCACATAGTTGCTTTAGTCGGTCTTTAAGCTTTCCTAGAGGCATTTGAACAAACCTCTGATTATTCAATCTACCCATATTAGCGTTAGATTTAAAGCCTTCATTCCAGCCAATGACTAATGTGCCAATACCGTATTTTAGGCAGTGGTCAATAATTAGTTTTGCAGCTTTATTAACGCCATCTTTCATTTGATGGTTGCGTTTACGGGTTACTCGGTCTAACCAGTTATCCCAGTAAGCTTCAGGTTTCCCCTCTTTGCGAGTTGATACTTGTTTATTCCAAAGCTGGTTCATCGCTTTCATTGAACGAGAATCAATCAACAAGGAATTACCCAAAGTATCAACACAAGCTGCTAAATTGTCAGCAGTTCCCAAATCAATTGATAAAGCTTGATTGATGTCTAAATCATGTTTTTGTCTCTTGACTTCATAAGAAATTTCCAAGTAGAAAGCACCATTTTTAGGGAGGATAGTAAATTCTTTAACCTTTGAGTAATCAATGTTTGAAGGCATTGTCAGAAAGAAGTCAGAAATACCAAACCATCGCCTAACAGTTGTTCCTAATGAAAATCTAAGTTGTCCGTTAATTAATGTTGGAGGTTGTCCTCCTGAATTTGGATAAGCAACCTTAAAAAGTTTAGAACCTGTCAAGTAATCTGGTACTTTAGGTTTAAAGTGTAATTGTCCTTCGAGAAACAAAGAGCGCAATTCTTTAAAAGATTTAAAACCTTCTGCCACTGATATTAGAGTTTGCTGCATTGGAACTGATGGCATTGACTGGGCGACAAGTGATTTACTGATGGATTTTTCGTAAATCAAATCAAACTTGTTAGTTAATAACTTTCCAGTTTTGAAAAACGTCTGTCGAGCAAAGTAAACACCACTATTATAAATTTTGCCTGATTGCTGACAAAGATACTCTAATACCGCTTTTGTTTCGTTGTCTGGGGATAACAAAACTTGTTGAACTCCCATTAACTTTTTAGCCTTAGACATTGTTCGACCTGCAATGTTGTAATATTGTTAGTATATCAACATATTTACTAAATAGAAATGCCATTCCAGAAAAATAACAAATTAGGTTTCACAAGTAAACAGCCATTTGATAAAGACCCTGTTTGCTTTAAAGTGTTGCCTGGAGTCAAGGCAAAGTTAAAAGCCGTCCCAGACTGGCAAGAACGATTAAGAGAATTTACCGATAAGCTTATAGAAAAAATGAAGACTGAAGGCGAATAAATTCGTCTGTGTCGCTTATATCTCTCCGGCTAAAGCCACTGAGTTTTACGCTTACCAAGTTATCCTATAAAAAAGGGAAACAGAACTATATTTGTGTAAGTTTCTGCTTTTCTGGCAAGCTCAGTCCTAAAGGGACTGAGTTACTGACTGTGACAGAAGGGTAAATCCAGAAATTATTCCTCGACAATTTCCACTTCCCTTGGTTGTGCTGGTGCTTCAGCAGAAGTATTGGCTTCGGGACTGAGGTGATTTTTCAGTTTGAGTTTTAGGTCGTCTGAAATGGGCAAATCTTTAATTTCTTTGAGCAGAAATCTGACTGATTCGGTTTTGCTACGTTCTGTATATATAGCCTTGAGAATAGCTTCAATTCCATAGCCTGCTACAGTATCCCCTACAACTGTTGTCAGACCAAGCAGACCTATACCTCCGAGGATACCAAACGGTCCTCCCACAGATGTGAGGGTAGCAATAATAGCAGCATTACTACCTGCTGATGAAACTGCTAAAACCACGAGAATTATGCCAGGAAGACCCAGACCAGCCAATTTTTTAACGATTTCGTCCATTGTAATTACCTAAAATTGTGATACTTTTGCTGACAATCTTATCAATCTGTGATTTCAATTAATAACCGTTCGGCTGACGCACCCTAAATATGGGATATTTTTTATTTTGGCAGTCCCTAACTTGACAAGATACTACACAATTCATCGATTTCTTGATTTTTTTCTTGAATCAGTATATTCGCTAAAGTTTGTAATTGGCGCAGATTTTCTGGTTTGGCATTATCTATATCTTCGAGTTCACTTTTTAAGAATGGTTGAAACCGATAATAAGAAGTTTTATGACCTTTATTAGTAGCCTCAAACAACCGTTCTAATTCTCCAGCTACTACTTCACTCCCGCCGTCAAGCACCATATTTAACAGCGGCTTTGTCCATTGCAATAGTCCCCAATTTTTCACTTGGTCATAAGGGTAGACACTGGTCAGGGAACCGGTACCCAAGGATACTACCAAGATATCCTCCATATTCAGGGCTTGTTGATTTTCTTGCCTACTAATTTGCGCTTCTAAAATAGCCAAATTAGCGGGATTATTCGCAACTAATCCCCCATCCACTAATGTATAGAAGCCGTTGGTATTATGGGAACTGGAAACACGATAGGGAGCAAAATAAGTCGGAGTTGCACTAGTTGCCAATGCTGCATCTGTGAGCGTAAAACCTAGGCATAACTTGCGAAACTTTTTCGATTTAGTCTGTTGTTTTTCGAGCTTATTAGTAAAGAATATGGGAATTCGCTGCTCGATATCGTAGCTCGTTACGAAAACTTCTTTGAGATTATTTTCTAAAGGGCTGTCGCCAAAATATTGCTTGATAATTTCTTCTCTCCCCTCTGAAGAATATTTTGGTTGAACGAATATATCCTCTATCTGTCCGAGTAATTGTTCCCAGAATGGCTCGTAAAATATCTCAGCCCCATATTCCAAATATATTTGCAGAAGTTCTTCAGCGCTGTATTGGGCGACGGGTGGGCTATCAGATCCTGCTAAATCTAATCGCGGTTTAGTTAGTCCGAGTGCGAGAATTCCTCCGCTGGAACTACCTGCAATTAAATCGAACAAACTAAAAATCTGTTTTTGTGTCCGCTTTTCAATTTCAGTTAAGATGATTGCGGGGATAATACCCCGAATACCACCGCCATCAATAGCAAGTATTTTATATTTGGGATTTGCTGTATTATTCATAGTTTGTTTCGATTCCTCTTGAGAGGGTGTTTGCGCTTGTTCCTGTTGTTGAATATTGTCTGGGATTGGGTATTCGGTAGTTTGGGCGATTTCGGCTATCTCTGCAGGTGAACTACTTGGTCTGTGTCCCTCGCTGGATGATTGTGCGATCGCAAATAGAACTTGTGCTAAATTCCAACTGGGATCACCATACAAGGTTCCATTATGGGTATTTCCACTCTGGTCTTGGACAGTTGTTCCTTCTCCTTCGTTTAATCTCCAGTAGGCTACTAATCCTGGTTCATTTCCGACTAGAGGACTAGAGCGATGCGTTTGGATTTGGTCTTGAGTGCAGGGATAATTCCAGACGCTAATATTTGCCAACTGTCCTGTAAAGTATACATTATTGTGTAAAGTCGCCCCCATGGTTATAGGACTAGTTGCTTTGTTCAAAGAAGAACCTGTCAAAGACCCAGTATATTCATGGTCATCAAGATATATAGTCAGTTGACCACCATTAAAAACAATGGCAAAGAAGTGCCATTGTCCGATGGTTAATTCTCCATTGCCAAAGGTTTTAATAACATTGTCAATATTTTCATCAATGTATACATCTAAATTACCTTCTTCACTGATGCCAAATTCAAAATTATCACTGTATCGGTCTGAAGAACGGGCAAAAAATACATTGTGTGCCCCGTATGTAGTTGCTTTATTGGTGAGTTGATGCGGATTCACCCATCCGGAAATCGTAAAGGCTGAACTCCCCTGAGCAAACACACCACCAATATCATTTTTGCCAAAATTTATGTAGTCATCTTGACCATCAAATGTCAGAACTGATTGGGTATTTACTTGATTTGTCACAACATTTTCATCTCCAAATCATATAATTTGTAATTAATCAACGAACTATATACATAATTTATTTTTATCTATCAGGCAATATAGCTTGTTGGTAAATATATTGACTGTTGCTGCAATACTCACACTACAAGTGTCGTAGTTTCTAAATGCTGACTGATCATTCTTTCCTATAAGACTTGTACACTGATCCCAATGCTATGGTAGTTTTGTGCCAAAATCCCATAGGAGTCCCATATATTTTTAACTCCAACGCACTTAACCTAGACTTTTAAATAATCTCAGCTTTATCAAAAAAATGCAATAGATAGCAGGTAAGACTTATGCTTATCTATCTAACGGTGCATCTTTATATCCCACATTCCGCACCCTAACTGTCACATTGGTAAGGTGCATCAGACCGCAAAAATCTAGCAAATAAACAGATTGTTGATATCTGATGCACCCTACAATAGATTTTGGTGTGACACTTGCGTAAGTTCTAAGAGTGAGTCATAAATTGAACAAAATATATTTATAACTTACGCATTGACAAATGAGGGAAAATTCTTATACGGTAATCAGTTGTTGAACTCATACGTAAGCATTTTAAATAACTAAAATAGACAAAATAGTTAAAAAACTCGCTATTATGGCTAATCATCAAAATAAATTTAATTGCTTTATTATTGGCGAGGGAACTTTACCGATTCAATGTGCTGAAATACTGATCAATCAAGGTCACGTAATTTACGGCATTATCTCCGCAGATGCATCGATAATTAACTGGGCTGAGGGGAAAAACATACCTTATATTAAGCCAACAGATCATCTCGGAGAATTTTTAAGCCAGCAGCCTTTTGATTACCTGTTCAGTATTGTCAATAGGTATGTTTTACCCCAGGAAATTCTAGAGTTACCACGCCAATTTGCGATCAACTATCATGATGCCCCCCTACCAAGATATGCAGGAGTCAATGTCACTTCCTGGGCGTTGATGAATCAGGAGAAGACTCATGGGGTGACGTGGCATATAATGGCCGCTATGGTTGATGCGGGCGATATCCTGAAGCAGGTAATTATCGATATTGCTGATGACGAGACAGCTTTGACTCTGAATGGGAAATGCTATGAATCTGCTATTAATGCATTTGCTCAACTAGTTGATGAGCTATCCTCTGGTACATTTGTAGCAACCAAAGTAAACCTGAATCAGCGCACCTATTTTTCCCGCTTCAAAAGGCTGAGGGCAGGCGGAATCATCTCATGGAAGCGTTGTGCTTATGAGTTAGATGCCCTGATTAGGGCTTTAGATTTTGGTTCTTATCCCAATCCATTAGGTCGGCCTAAATTGGCTATAGACAGCAATTTGTTTATAGTCTCTAAGCTTGAGGTTCAGGGTAACTTGTCCAACTACCCTCCGGGAACGATCACAAACATTGAACCTACTTATATCACAGTTTCTACAGCAAGTTATGATATTGCACTACGTCAGGTACTGGCTATTAATGGTCAAGCACTATCAATTTCATATCTGGTGGAGAAATTTGGCTTGCAAGTCGGGTATCAGTTTTGTGATCTTGAGCCTAATCAGGTCAAGCAGATTGAGAAGTTTGATCAGTCAATTGTTAAGCATGAAGCTTTTTGGGTAGAAAGGCTAGGAATCTTAGAGTCCATCACTATTCCTGAGGCAAAGCAGACAGCATCATTACACCTGAAAGAACCACAGTATGCCAGTGCCAGGATGTTTGTACCCGATGAGGCAATTACCTTATGGTTACAACGCCATCCCCAATGGCACCGAAGTGATTTTCTCGCAGCTGCTTTTATTACTTATCTGGCTCGAATTGGTGGCAGCGGATGTTTTGATATCGGATTTAAAGATATTGAATTACAACGACAGTTGGTCGGACTCGAAAGCTTGTTTGCGTCAGTTGTTCCTTATCGGGTAAATATAGATTACGAGCAAAGTTTTGCGGCTTTAAAAAAACAGTTCGAATTTACCCAACTTCCCCTAACTTATGTCCGGGATGTGGTGACTAGGTATCCATCTCTTCGTTCGTTGTCCGATCGGGGTAGTGAGCAGTTTTTCCCAGTGGTTGTAGAGCGTGTGGAAAAACTAGAGGACTACCAAAGTCCGTTGGGAAGTGATCTAACTTTCATAATTTCCTCAGATGGGAAGAAATGTTGTTGGTTCTACAACACCGATATATTGAATAATGACAGTATTGCCAGAATGCAAGAGCAGTTTACTGTTTTTCTGCAAGGTATTCTCACCGAACCTGACCAGTGTATTGCTTACCTACCTTTGTTATCTGAGCAGCAGCGGCGGGAAATTTTGCTGGAGTGGAATGATACTCAGGTTGATGATCCCCAGGATAAATGTATCCATCAGTTATTTGAGTCGCAGGTAGAACGGACTCCAGATGCAGTGGCGGTGGTGTTTGAAAATCAACAACTTACATATCATGAATTAAATTGTCGAGCTAATCAGTTGGCGCATTACTTGCAGTCTTTGGGTGTGGGAACAGATGTGCTGGTGGGTATTTGTGTAGAGCGTTCTTTAGAAATGGTGGTGGGATTACTGGGTATTCTCAAGGCGGGTGGGGCTTACGTGCCGCTTGACCCTGAGTATCCAACTGAGCGTTTGACTTTTATGTTGGCAGATGCTCAAGTTTCAGTCTTATTAACCCAACAGCATTTAGTCGAGAAATTACCTGAAAACCAAGAGCCTGTCGTCTGCTTAGATACCGACTGGCTGGTGATCTGTGAATCTAGTCAGGAGAGTCCAATCACTGAGGTACAACCTGGTAACTTAGCTTATGTGATTTATACCTCCGGTTCTACTGGCACACCCAAGGGGGTAATGCTCTCTCACAGTAACCTTTGCAACCATATGTCCTGGATGCAAGCAACATTCCCCCTGACGGAAAAAGACAAAGTATTGCAAAAAACTCCCTTTGGCTTTGATGCGTCAGTTTGGGAATTCTACGCTCCATTATTAGCCGGTGGACAGTTGTTAATAGCTAAACCAGGAGGTCATACTGATAGTGCTTATCTGTTAAGGTTAATTGCCCAACAGCAGGTAACGATTGTTCAACTTGTCCCATCTTTGTTACAAATGCTTTTAGAGCAGGGAGGAATCGAAACTTGTCACTCCCTCAAACACGTCTTCTGTGGAGGTGAAGTCTTACCAGTTGCTCTACTTGAAGGCTTGTTAAGCAAGCTAGATGTGAACTTACACAATCTTTACGGACCGACGGAAACTTGTATCGATGCAACTTTCTGCAATTGTCAGCGAGAGATATATGCACAAATTGTCCCCATTGGTCGCCCAATTTCCAATACCCAAATTTATATCCTTGACCAAAATTTACAAGCATTACCCGTTGGTGTACCAGGCGAATTGCATATAAGTGGAGCCGGATTAGCCAGAGGCTACCTCAATCGCCCCGAATTGACACAAGAGAAATTTATCGCCAATCCCTTTAGCACCTACCCTGGTTCCCGTCTCTACAAAACCGGGGACTTAGCCCGTTATTTGCCCAATGGCAATATAGAATACCTGGGACGCATTGATAATCAAGTAAAAATCCGTGGTTTCCGGATCGAATTAGCAGAAATTGAAGCGGTACTGAACCAAAGAGATGATGTACAGGTAGCTTGTGTGATCGCCCGTGAAGACGACCCTGGGAATAAACGGCTAGTAGGCTACATTGTGCCGTCTTCCCAGATGACTTGTACTGTTAGTGAATTACCGCAATTCCTCAAGACAAAACTGCCAGATTACATGGTTCCCAATATCTTTGTGATGCTGGATTCCCTCCCCTTAACCCCTAACGGTAAGATAAACCGTGGCGCTTTACCTGTTCCCGATTTACAGGGTCAAGGGACGGACAAATACGTAGCTCCACGCACCCCCACCGAAGAAATCCTGTCACTAATTTGGGCACAAGTCCTCAAACTAGAGCAAGTAGGTATTCATGATAACTTCTTTACCTTTGGCGGACACTCCCTACTAGCAACCCAATTGGTTTCCCGTATCCGCACTAGCTTCAAAGTAGAACTACCGTTGCGTAGTTTATTTGCTGCACCGACAGTTGCTCAATTGTCGCCACATATTCAACGGTTGCAGCAACAAGAGTTAGAACTGACTTCCCCACCCATTTTACCAAGGGACGAGAATGCAGAATTACCCTTGTCTTATGCCCAACAGCGGTTGTGGTTTTTAGACCAATTACAACCGAACAGTTCCTTATATAATATCCCCATAGCTTTGCGTCTAGTCGGAACTCTCAATCAAGCAGCCTTAGCACAAAGCTTAGAAGAAATTATTCATCGTCACGAAGCATTACGCACCAATTTCATTACAGTTGATGGTACACCAAGGCAAGTCATTCAAACAGCAACAAATTGGACAGTATCAGTTGTTAACTTCAGGCATTTATCCACCAGCGCACAAGAAATAGCTGCACAGCAATTGGCACAAAAACAAGCTATTCAATCCTTTGACTTGGCAAGTGAAGTATTAATCAGAGTAACATTAGTAGTGCTTTCTGAGACAGAACACCTGTTGAATGTGTGTATGCACCACATTGTCTCTGATGGCTGGTCAATGGGTGTGTTTGTCGCAGAACTGGCAGCATTATACAATGCTTATTCAATAGGTCTACCTTCTCTGCCAGACGCTACGCGAATACCTTTAACTCCACTGCCGATTCAGTACGCAGATTTTGCAATTTGGCAAAGAAACTGGTTAGTCGGAGATGTACTGCAAAGCCAACTGAATTACTGGCAACAACAACTAAAAGATGCCCCAGCCCTGTTAGTGCTGCCCACAGACCGACCCAGACCTGCTGTGCAAACCTTCGTAGGCGCATATCAAGATTTTGCTCTTTCTGTGGAATTAACTCAAGGGTTAATGCAACTGAGTCAGCAACAAGATTGTACTCTGTTTATGACGCTGTTGGCAGCGTTTGATACCCTACTTTATCGCTACACAGGAACAGAAGACATTTTGGTAGGGACTCCAATTGCTAACCGCGATCGCAGTGAAATAGAAGGGTTAATTGGCTTTTTTGTCAATACTTTAGTGATGCGGAGTAATTTATCGGAAAATCCCAGTTTTGCGGAATTACTCACTCGTGTTCGGTCTATGGCTTTATCCGCTTATGCTCATCAGAATTTGCCATTGGAAATGCTGGTGGAAGCATTGCAGCCAGAACGCGACCTTAGTCATACACCCCTATTTCAGGTGATGTTTGCCCTCCAGAATCCTTACCTGTCAGAAGTAGAGTTGAGTGGGTTAAGTATTAGTTCATTGCCAATAGAAGGTGCAACGGCAAAGTTTGATCTTACCTTAGCAATGGAGAACACAGGTAATGGATTGATTGGGGTGTGGGAGTACAATACTGACTTGTTTGATGCCAGCACTATTGAGCGCATGACTGGTCATTTTCTGACACTACTTTCGTCAATTGTGGCTAATCCTCTGGAACAGATTTCCCAATTACCTTTGTTAACAGAACCAGAGAAACAGCAGTTATTAATTGAGTGGAATCATACTCAGGTAGATTATCCTGTTGATCAGTGTATTCATCAGTTATTTGAGCAGCAAGTCCGGCGGACACCGGATGCAGTGGCGGTGGTATTTGAAGAGCAACAACTTACATATCATGAATTAAATTGTCGAGCTAATCAGTTGGCGCATTACTTGCAGTCTTTGGGTGTGGGAGCCGATGTGCTGGTGGGTATTTGTGTGGAGCGCTCTTGGGAGATGATTGTGGGATTACTGGGTATTCTCAAGGCGGGTGGGGCTTATGTGCCCCTTGACCCTGAGTATCCACCTGAACGGTTGAGTTTCATCCTCACAGACACTCAGGTGAAAGTGCTACTGACCCAACAGCAATTAGTCAACAAGCTACCAGCCCATACTGCACAGCTTGTCTGCTTAGATACCGACTTAGAAAAAATTACCCAAAACAGCAACTCCAACCCTGTAAATACTGCCACATCGCCTAATCTGGCATACGTCATCTACACTTCAGGTTCTACAGGTCAGCCTAAAGGTGTTTTAGTCAACCACCATCATGTAACTCGTCTGTTTGCCGCCACAAACTCTTGGTATAAATTTAATTCTCAAGATGTGTGGACAATGTTCCACTCCTATGCCTTCGACTTCTCTGTTTGGGAAATTTGGGGTGCATTGCTTTATGGTGGACGACTGGTAGTAGTGCCGTATTTATTGACGCGATCGCCTGAATCGTTCTATAAATTATTATCTCAAGAGCAGGTCACAATTCTCAATCAAACGCCTTCAGCTTTCCGCCAGTTAATTCAAGCAGAACAGTCAATCGGAATGAGCAATTTGAACCTCCGTCTCGTAATTTTTGGTGGAGAAGCTCTGGAACTCGAGAGTTTGCAACCCTGGTTTGAGCGCCACGGCGACCAGAAACCGCAGTTAGTGAATATGTACGGGATTACGGAAACTACTGTACACGTAACCTATCGTCCATTGAGCCTTGACGATTTAAATCGCACAGCTAGTGTTATTGGTCGCCCGATTCCCGACTTACAAGTGTATGTGCTAGACCAGCATTTACAACCAGTACCGATTGGAGTTCCAGGGGAGATGTACGTTGGTGGTGAGGGGGTGACTCGTGGCTATCTTCATCGTGACGAACTCACAGGACAACGGTTTATCTCCAACCCCTTCCAAAGAAGTAAGGGAGGAGAACGCCTTTATAGAACAGGAGACTTAGCCCGTTATTTGCCCAATGGCGAGTTAGAGTATTTAGGGCGAATTGACCAGCAAGTAAAGATTCGCGGCTTCCGCATTGAGTTGGGCGAAATTGAAGGATTACTGGCACAACATCCAGCCGTTTGGGAAAGTGTGGTGGTAGTCAGGGAGGATGAACCGAGCAACAAACGTCTGGTAGCTTACGTAGTACCGCAAGTGGCACAAGCTCCCACAACAGCAGAACTGCGTAGCTTCCTCAAGAAAAAGTTACCAGATTACATGATACCAAATGCAATAGTCATCTTGGAGTCTTTACCCCTCACGTCCAATGGCAAAATAGACCGTCGCTCCCTACCGGTTCCAGAATCACGCGCAGGAATAGAAGAGAGTTTAGTAGCACCCCGCACTCCCGTTGAAGAAAAATTGGCACAAATTTGGGCAAAAGTCCTGAGAGTAGAGCAAGTGGGGATTCATGACAACTTCTTTGAACTTGGCGGACACTCGCTACTAGCAACCCAATTGGTTTCACGCATCCGCACTAGCTTCAAAGTAGAACTACCGTTGCGTAGTTTATTTGCGGCACCGACAGTTGCCGAATTAGCACCATTGATTCAGCAGTTACAGCAACAAAACATAGAAATAAAAGTACCACCCATCTTACCAAGGAAAAAGAATGCAAAATCATAATGAAGAATTACCACTATCTTATGCTCAACAGCGTTTGTGGTTTTTAGACCAGTTACAGCCGAACAGTCCCTTATACAACATACCTTTAGCTTTGCGTCTAGTAGGAACTCTCAATCGAGCAGCCTTGGCACAAAGCTTAAAAGAAATTATTGATCGTCACGAAGCCTTACGCACCAATTTCATGACAATTGATGGACAACCAGCACAAATCATTCAAACAGAAATAAATTGGACAGTATCAGTTGTTGACTTGCAGCATTTATCTACACTTGTACTGAGCGAAGTCGAAGTAACCGAACAAGAAAGTGCTTCACAGCAATTGGCACAAAAACAAGCAATTCAACCCTTTGATTTAGCAAGTGAATCGTTAGTCAGAGCGACATTAGTCGTACTATCCGAGACAGAACACTTACTATTAGTGTGTATGCACCACATTGTCAGTGATGGCTGGTCTATGGGTGTGTTTGCTCATGAACTAGCGGCACTGTATAATGCTTATACTCAAGGTCAGCGAACACCGTTAGAGCCATTACCAATTCAATACGCAGATTTTGCAATTTGGCAAAGAGAGTTGTTGCAAGGGGATTTGCTGCAAAGCCAATTGAGTTACTGGCAACAACAACTAAAAGAGGCACCAGCGTTATTATCCCTACCCACAGACAGACCCAGACCTGCTGTGCAAACCTTCGTTGGCGCACATCAAAAGTTTGCACTTTCAGTTGAGTTAACTCAAAAGTTGACAAAACTGAGTCAGGAGCAGGAAGTAACACTATTCATGACATTGTTGGCAGCATTTGATACCCTACTTTACCGCTACACAGGACAATCAGACATTGTGGTAGGGGCTCCTATAGCCAACCGCAATTACGGTGAAATAGAAGCATTAATTGGCTTTTTTGTCAATACATTGGTGATGCGTACCAACTTGGAAGGGAATCCTCGATTTAGTGAATTACTGACTCGTGTTCGGTTAATGGCAATGGATGCATACTCTCATCAGGATTTACCTTTTGAAATGCTAGTTGAGGCATTGCAGCTAGAACGGGATCTCAGCTATACACCGCTGTTTCAGGTAGTGTTTGGCCTTCAGAATGCTCCTAACTCTCAAGTAGAGTTGACTGGATTAACTGTTAGTCCATTGGTAGTAGAAAGTGTAACTGCCAAGTGTGATCTTACCTTAGCAATGGAGAACACAGGTACTGGACTAATTGGTGTGTGGGAGTATAACACTGACTTGTTTGATACAGGCACTATTGAGCGGATGACTGGTCATTTTGTCACCTTACTTGAGGGAATTGTGGCGAATCCCCTTGAGCGAATTTCCCAATTACCTCTGCTGACAGAAGTTGAGCAGCAGCAGTTATTGGTAGAGTGGAATGATACACAAGTAGACTATCCCCAAGATAAGTGTATCCATCAGTTATTTGAGGAGCAGTGTTTGAGGACACCCGATGCTGTGGCGGTGGTGTTTGAGAATCAACAACTTACATATCACGAGTTGAATTGTCGCGCTAACCAGTTGGCACATTACTTGCGCTCTCATGGAGTGGGAGCAGATGTATTGGTGGGTATTTGTGTAGAGCGATCGCTAGAGATGATCGTGGGACTATTAGCCATTTTCAAGGCGGGCGGTGCTTATGTGCCACTTGACCCAGAGTATCCACAAAAGCGGATTCAGTTCATGCTAAAAGATTCTGGGACATCGGTGTTACTCACCCAAAGTTTCCTCCTAGACCAATTACCTATAGCTGAACAGCAAAATCCCTACCAAGTAATTTGTTTAGATCAGGAAAGTTTTAGTTCGGAGTTAACCGATAATCCCAATCCTCAAAGTACACCTAATAATTTAGCTTACGTCATCTACACCTCTGGTTCGACAGGACGACCTAAAGGTGTAATGATTGAACATCAGGCACTGGTAAATTTAAGCTTGGCTTGGTGCAAAACTTTTCAAGTTCAATCCCAAAGCCGTTTGCTTCAGTTTGGGTCTTTTAGCTTTGATCTATCTGTGGCTGAAATTGCTACTACCTTCGTCAGTGGTGCTTGCTTGTATCTTCCAAACATTGAAACCTTGTTACCAAGTCAAGTCTTGGTTGACTTTTTAGCTGATCACAAGATTTCCCATAGTTTTTTATCTCCTTCGGCGTTGTCTGTCTTACCTCAAGCGACCTTACCCGATTTGCAATATCTAAGCGTTGGTGGTGAAGCTTCCTCAGCAGAATTAGTAGAACGGTGGGGAACGGGACGGCGTTTTTTCAACGCCTACGGACCTACGGAGTCTACGGTTGCAGCGACGATAGCAATTTGTCAACCCAATGGAAGAAAACCGCCCATCGGTCGTCCAATCGCCAACGCGCAAATCTACATTTTAGACGAATATCTGCAACTAGTTCCCGTTGGTGTACCAGGAGAATTGCACATCGGTGGTGCGGGGTTAGCACGAGGCTACCTCAACCGACCTGAATTGACACAAGAGAAATTTATCCCCAATCCCTTTGACAATTCAAAATTTAAAATACCCTACAGAAACGCCAAAGACGTACAAAATTCAAAATTATATAAAACTGGGGACTTAGCCCGTTATCTACCAGATGGCAACATTGAATACCTGGGACGCATCGACAATCAGGTAAAAATTCGTGGCTTCCGCATTGAATTGGGAGAAATTGAAGCAGTACTAAGTCAACTAGGCGATGTCCAAGCATCTTGCGTCATTGTTCGCGAAGATATAACCGGGGATAAACGCCTAGTTGCTTACATCGTGCCACAAAAAGAGGTGACACCGACAGTTACTGAACTGCGACAATTCCTAAAAGCCAAGCTACCAGAATATATGGTACCTAATGCTTTCGTCATTTTAGAATCTCTGCCACTAACTCCCAATGGTAAAATCGACCACCGCGCTTTACCCACACCAGATTTACACAGCGAACTCAAACACAAATATGTAGCCCCGCGCACTCCAGTTGAGGAAATACTGGCACAAATTTGGGCGCAAGTGCTGAAAGTAGAGCAAGTGGGGATAGAAGATAACTTCTTTACCTCCGGAGGACACTCACTCCTAGCAACACAACTGGTTTCACACATCCGCAACATTTTCCAAGTGGAACTACCATTGCGGGAGTTATTTGCTGCACCGACAATAGCCGAATTGATGCCATTGATTCAGCATTTACAACAACAAGACTTAGAACTAACTTCCCCACCCATCTTACCAAGGGCAGAGAATGCAGAATTACTATTATCATTTGCTCAAAATCGGCTGTGGTTTTTAGACCAGTTCGAGCCGAACAGTGCCTTATACAACATACCCATAGCTTTACGTCTAGTCGGAACTCTCAATCAAGCAGCCTTAGAACAAAGCTTACAAGAAATTATTCATCGCCACGAAGCCTTACGCACCAATTTAATTACAGTTGATGGACAACCAAGACAAATCATTCAAACAGCAACAAATTGGACACTAGCAGTTGTTGACTTGAAGCATTTATCGACAACTGCACAAGAAATAGCTGCACAGCAATTAGTACAACAACAAGCTCTGCAACCCTTTGACCTAGAAAAACAGGCATTAGTGAGAGCGACATTAGTAGTGCTGTCTGTGACAGAGCATCTATTTTTAGTGTGTATGCACCATATTGTCTCTGATGGCTGGTCTATGGGGGTGTTTGTCCAAGAACTAGCGACCCTGTACAATGCTTATTCAATAGGTCAACCTGCCAATCTCGCACCACTGCCGATTCAGTACGCAGATTTCGCCTTATGGCAGAGACAGTGGTTAGCCGGGGATGTATTACAAAACCAATTGAATTATTGGCAACAACAACTAAAAGATGCACCAGCCCTATTATCACTCCCCACAGACCGACCCAGACCTGCGGTGCAAACCTTCGCCGGCGCATATCATGAGTTTGCACTCTCTGTTGAGTTAACTCAAAAACTGACAAAACTGAGTCAGGAACAAGGGGTGACGTTGTTCCTGATGTTGTTGGCAGCCTTTGATACCCTACTTTATCGCTACACAGAACAATCAGATATTTTAGTGGGGACACCAATTGCTAACCGCAATCGCAGTGAAATAGAAGGGTTAATTGGCTTTTTTGTCAATACTTTAGTTTTACGGACTGATTTATCAGGTAATCCCAGTT
Source organism: Dolichospermum sp. UHCC 0352 (assembly GCF_009711925.1). Lineage (NCBI taxonomy): Bacteria > Bacillati > Cyanobacteriota > Cyanophyceae > Nostocales > Aphanizomenonaceae > Dolichospermum > Dolichospermum sp. UHCC 0352. Next base: position 20,765 of record NZ_VIKY01000027.1, read on the forward strand.
TTGCGGAATTACTCACTCGTGTTCGGTTGATGGCGATGGATGCTTATGCTCATCAGGATTTACCCTTTGAAATGTTGGTGGAAGTATTGCAGCCAGAACGAGACCTCAGCCATGCACCACTGTTTCAGGTAGATTTTCTCCTCCAAAATGATCCCCTATCGACCGTAGAGTTGACTGGGTTAACTGTCAGTCCATTGCCAATAGAAAGCGCAACGGCAAAATTTGATCTTACATTAGGAATGCAGAACACAGGTAATGGACTAGTGGGAGTGTGGGAGTACAACACCGACTTGTTTGACCATAGCACCATCGAGCGCATGAAGGGTCATTTTGTCACAATGCTGGAAGCAATTGTAGCGAATCCCCAAGAGCGAATTGACCAATTGCCAATGCTAACAGCAGTTGAGCAACAGCAGTTATTTGTAGAATGGAACGATACTCAAGCCGATTATCCCGAAGATAAATGTATTCATCAGTTGTTTGAAGAGCAGGTTAAGTTTAGCCCAGATGCAGTAGCAGTAATATTTGAAAATCAACAATTAACTTATGGTGAGTTGAACACCCAAGCCAATCAATTAGCACACCACCTACAATCTTTAGGTGTCAGACCAGAGGTTTTGGTGGGGATTTATTTAGAGCGATCGCTATCCATCATCGTCACATTGTTAGCCGTCCTCAAAGCCGGTGGCGGTTATGTCCCCCTCGACCCTGATTATCCCCAGCAGCGTTTAGCTGACATATCTGAGGATTCACAATTTTCTGTGCTGATCACACAGCAAAAATTGCTCAATTCTCTACCAGTACAAGGAGTAAAAGTCATTGTCTTAGATACAGAATCTGAGATGCTGACGAATCAAAGTCTAGCAAATCCGGTCAGTGAGGTCAAACCAGAAAACTTAACTTGTCTATTGTACACTTCTGGGTCTACCGGCAAACCCAAAGGCGTGATGCTGACTCATGCTGCTTTAGTTAACCATAGCAGTGCAATTAGTGAAGTATTTGCCCTAACTAGCGCAGATCGTGTGTTGCAATTTGCGTCCTTCAGCTTTGATGTAGCGGCGGAAGAAATCTTCCCCACTTGGTACAAAGGCGCAACGGTGGTATTAAGACCCACACAAATGTTCCCTGACTTTGCCAGTTTTGCCCAATTTATTGCCCAAGAAAGTCTCAGCGTCTTAAATATTACTCCAGCCTATTGGCATGAATGGGCAGTAGCTGTATCTCAAGACAATGCAACTGTACCGCCAAGTCTGAGGTTAGTGGCGGTGGGTGGGGATGCAGTTCTCCTGGAAACAGTGACAATATGGCGACAAGTAGTAGGCGATCGCGTCAATTGTCTAAATGTCTACGGTCCAACCGAAGCATCTGTAACAGCCATAGTCCATGACCTACTCCATCCTCAATCAGAAACAGCCAACTCAGTGCTGATTGGTCGTCCCATTGCCAATACACAAGCCTACATCCTTGACCGTCATCTGCAACCCGTACCAGTGGGAGTCAAAGGTGAACTGCACCTGTGTGGTGTTCGTTTAGCAAGAGGTTATCTCAACCGCCCAGAACTGACGGAGGAAAAATTTATTCCCAACCCCTTCAGTGGCAGCAGAGGGGCAGAAATTCTAGCTAATTCCCAGTCCCCAGTCCCCAGTTCCCGACTTTATAAAACCGGGGACTTAGCCCGCTATTTGCCAGATGGTAACATTGAGTGCTTTGGACGCATCGACAATCAAGTAAAAATTCGGGGATTCCGCATCGAGTTGGGAGAAATTGAAGCGGTACTAAACCAATATATTGATGTGCAAACATCTTGTGTGATCATCCGCGAAGATACCCCAGGGGATAAATATTTAGTTGCCTACGTAGTACCATATCCCGAAAAAATACCCACAATTAGCGAACTGCGTCAATTCCTCTCTAGGAATCTGCCTCTTTACATGGTGCCCCAGGCTTTCGTATTTCTGGACTTTCTCCCACTAACACCAAACCGCAAAGTAGACCGTCGCGCCCTACCAGCACCAGATTTATCCAGCAACAGAACAGACAAATATGTTCCCCCACGCACCCCCACCGAAGAAATGCTGGCACAGATTTGGGCGCAAGTGTTGAAAGTGGAGCAAGTCGGCATTCATGATAACTTCTTTGAACTTGGGGGACACTCCCTACTGGCAACGCAATTGGTATCCCGCATCCGTTCCCACTTCCAAGTAGAACTACCATTGCGAAGCCTGTTTGCAGCAGCAACAGTTGCCCAATTAGCTGATCTGATTGGGCAGTCACAGCGACAAAACTTAGAAATAACAGTACCACCAATTTTACCAAGGGCAGAGAATGCAGAATTATCATTGTCTTATGCCCAACAACGGTTATGGTTTTTAGACCAGTTACAGCCCAACAGTTCCTTATACAACATACCCTTAGCTTTGCGTCTAGCAGGATTTCTCGAAGTTGCAGCCCTAGAACAAAGCTTAGAAGAAATTATTTATCGCCATGAAGCGTTACGCACCAACTTCATCACCATTGATGGAAAACCCACTCAAATCATTCAAACAGTCAGGAATTGGCAACTATCAGTAATTGAATTGCAACATCTGCCAAGATTGGAGCAAGAAACATCTGCACAGGAATTGGCAATTACACAGGCTATTCAACCCTTTGACTTGGCCAGCGGTTCCCTACTGAGAGCAACATTAGTCGTACTGTCCGAGACAGAACACATATTGTTAATTTGTATGCACCACATTGTCAGTGATGAATGGTCTATGGGGGTGTTTATTCAGGAACTGGCAACATCTTATAATGCTTATGCTCAAGGTCAGTCTGCCAATACCGCACCACTACCGATTCAGTACGCCGATTTTGCAATTTGGCAAAGACAGTGGTTAGTCGGGGAGGTACTACAAAGCCAATTGAGTTACTGGAAACAACAACTAAAAGATGCACCAGCTTTATTGTCCCTTCCCACCGACAGGCCCAGACCTGCTGTGCAAAAATTCCTGGGCGCGTATCAAGAGTTTGCACTTTCTCTGGAATTAACTCAAGGCTTAATGCAACTGAGTCAGCAACAAGGGGTAACTTTGTTCATGACGCTGTTGGCAGGGTTTGATACATTACTTTACCGCTATACCGGACAATCAGATATTTTGGTGGGGACACCAATTGCTAACCGCAATCACAGCGAAATAGAAGGGTTAATTGGCTTTTTTGTGAATACTTTAGTGATGCGGACTGATTTATCGGCAGATCCTAGTTTCTCATCATTACTGGGGCGTGTTCGGGAAATGGCGCTGTCCGCCTACGCTCATCAGGATTTGCCGTTTGAAATGCTGGTGGAAGCATTACAGCCCCAAAGAAACCTCAGCCATACACCCCTGTTCCAGGTGGCATTTGTGTTCCAGAATGCGCCTAACTCTCAAGTAGAACTGACTGGGTTAACTGTTAGTCCACTGGTTGTAGAAAGCACAACTGCCAAGTTTGATCTTACCTTAGCAATGGAGAACACAGGGACTGGACTGGTGGGAGTGTGGGAATATAACACTGATTTGTTTGATAGCAGCACCATCGAGCGGATGGCGAGTCATTTTGTGACACTACTTGAGGGAATTGTAGCGAATCCCTTTGAGCGAATTTCCCAATTACCTCTGTTGACAGCAGTTGAGCAGCAGCAGTTATTAATTGAGTGGAATGATACACAAGTAGACTATCCCCAAGATAAGTGTATCCATCAGTTATTTGAGGAGCAGTGTTTGAGGACACCCGATGCTGTGGCTGTGGTGTTTGAGAATCAACAACTTACATATCACGAGTTGAATTGTCGAGCTAATCAGTTAGCGCATTACTTGCAGTCTTTGGGTGTGGGTGCGGATGTACTGGTAGGGTTGTGTGTAGAGCGATCGCTAGAAATGATCGTGGGACTACTTGCAATTCTCAAAGCCGGGGGCGCTTATGTTCCCCTTGATCCAGATTATCCAACTGAGCGTTTGAACTTTATTAAAGAAGATGCTCAAGTTTCAGTCTTATTGACTCAACAGCATCTAGTTGAGAAATTACAACAGCATCAGGCGCATATCGTCTGCTTAGATAGCGATGGAGAAAAAATTGCTCAACACAGCAACTCAAATCCTCTCAATATCTCCACACCAAGTAACCTAGCTTATGTCATCTACACTTCAGGTTCTACAGGTAAGCCCAAAGGCGTTTTAGTCAACCACTCTCATGTAGTGCGTCTGTTTGCAGCTACAGACTCTTGGTATAACTTTAACTCTGAAGATGTGTGGACAATGTTCCACTCTTATGCATTTGATTTCTCTGTCTGGGAAGTTTGGGGTGCATTGCTATATGGTGGACGACTGGTAGTAGTGGGATATTTAGTAACGCGATCGCCCAAATCCTTCTATGAATTACTATGTCAAGAGAAAGTTACAATTCTCAATCAAACACCATCAGCTTTCCGTCAGTTGATTCCAGCAGAACAGTCAATTGCAACTGTTGGAGATTTGAACTTGCGCCTGGTAATTTTCGGAGGAGAGACTTTAGAACTCAATAGTTTGCAGCCTTGGTTTGACCGACACGGCGACCAGTCGCCCCAGTTAGTGAATATGTACGGGATTACAGAAACCACTGTACATGTAACTTATCGTCCATTGAGCAAAGCCGATTTGCATGGTAAAGCAAGTGTAATTGGTCGTCCGATTGGGGACTTACAGGTGTATGTGCTGGATGAACATTTACAGCCAGTGCCGATTGGGGTTGCGGGTGAGATGTACGTTGGTGGTGCTGGGGTGACTCGTGGCTATCTCAATCGCGCCGAACTGACAGCACAACGGTTTATCTCTAATCCCTTTAATGGCAACTCCGAGCAGCTACTATATAAATCCGGTGACTTAGCTCGTTATCTGCCGAATGGCGAATTGGAGTATTTAGGGCGAATTGACAATCAAGTAAAAATTCGTGGCTTCCGCATTGAGTTGGGCGAAATTGAAGCTGCGCTGTCCCAGCTAAGAGAAGTACGGGAAGTAGTGGTCGTAGCACGGTCAGACCAACCGGATAACAAACGCCTGGTAGCTTATGTTGTACCGCAACAGAAAAACCTCGAATCATCAAAGAAACCAGAAAAATTATCAACAGACAAAGTAGAGCTATGGCCATCTATAGCTGAATACTATGTCTATGACGACTTGCTGTATTACGCTATGACCAATGACCATCGACGTAACGATAGTTATAAAGTCGCTATTAATCAATTGGTCAAAGATAAAATAGTCGTTGAAATTGGCACAGGTAAAGATGCAATCTTATCCAGATTTTGTGTCCAAGGGGGTGCCAATAAAATTTATGCAATTGAAAGAAATGAGGAAACCTGCCGCCAAGCAAGAGCTTGTATTGAAAAGTTAGGTTTAGCAGACAAAATCACAGTCATTCATGGAGATGCAACTTTAGTTGATATCCCAGAACTCGCTGATGTCTGCGTTTCCGAAATCGTGGGAGCAATTGGTGGCTCTGAAGGAGCAGCAGTAATTATTAATAACGCGAGAAGATTTCTCAAGCCTGATGGTTTGATGATTCCTGAAAGAAGCATTACTAAGATGGCGGCTGTCACTCTCCCAGATGAAATATTACACAATCCTAAATTTGCTGAAATTCCGGCATATTACACCAAAAAAATCTTTGAGGAAGTCGGATATCCATTTGACTTAAGGGTATGTATTAAGAAATTTTCCCAAGCAAATGTTCTATCCACTGTGGATGTTTTGGAAGACTTGAACTTCAATGAATATATTAGCCCAGAATTTTCCCATGAAGTTCAATTGGAAATTCACAAAAATGGGCGAATGAATGGATTTTTGGTATGGCTGAATTTGCATACTATTGCCGGAGAAGAAATAGATATTCTCGAACATGAATATTGCTGGCTTCCTGTTTATTTACCATTATTTGAACCGGGGATTGAGGTTGAGTACGGTGATGTCATTCAAGCAGTTTGTTCCAGGACACTTTGCGAAAATAATCTCAACCCAGATTATGCAATTAAAGGTCGTCTGCTGAAAAAGAATGGAGAAAATATTAACTTTGAATATGTCTCCTATCACTATAAAAATAATTTCCGGCAAACACGTTTCTATCAACGATTATTTGCTGATTATGGCAATGTAAAAAATAATTACCCCGATAATTTAGCTCGATATTTGAGAGCTAATCTTAAGAAACTCTTGCCCGACTACATGATACCCTCCAGCTTTGTGGTGCTAGAGAACTTGCCCTTAACACCAAACGGCAAGATAGACCACCTTGCCCTGCCAAAACCAGAGCTAACTGTTCTAAGTGAAGCTGATTATGTCATGCCAAATACAGAAGCAGAAAAAATCATTGCTGCTATTTGGCAAAAAATACTACAAATAGAAAAGGTGGGTCTTGAGGATAATTTCTTTGAACTTGGAGGACATTCTCTACTAGCAACTCAGGTAATCTCTCGCTTGCAGGAAGCTTTTGGAATTTCGTTGCCGTTACGCTATATCTTTGAATCACCGACAGTTGCCCAGTTAAGTGAGGTGATATTAAGTCAGCTAGAAACTGGTTCAGGTTTGACGGTGCCAGCCATCGCACCTGTTGACCGAGACAGAGACATACCTCTATCGTGGGCGCAGGAACGCCTGTGGTTTGTAAATCAGTTGGAAGGTGAAAGTAGTGCTTACACAATAGATTTCACCATGCGGCTGGTGGGGAATCTCAATGTCAAAGCTTTAGAGCAAGCTTTTGCGGCGATCGGGCAACGTCATGAACCGCTGCGGACTCAGTTTAAGATTAAGGATAATAAGCCGGTGCAGGCGATCGCACCCAGTATGACCATCACCCTACCAGTGGTGGATTTACAAAATCTCCAAGACCCCACCAAACAAGTAGAGGAACTGGCGACAGCAGAAGCCTGTAAACCCTTCGATTTGGCTAATGGTTCAGTGCTGCGAGTCAAGCTTTGGCAAGTTGCGCCCGACGAGTATGTATTGCTACTAGCGATTCACCATATTGCAGCTGATGGTTGGTCAATGGGCATTTTGATCGATGAACTCTCAGCCTATTACCGCAGCTTTTCAACGGGTAGTTCTGTTGAATTACCAGAATTATCCATACAGTATGCCGACTTCGCTGTCTGGCAGCGTCAGTGGCTGACAAATCAAGTATTAGAGTGTCAATTAAGCTACTGGAAGCAACAGTTAACAGGTGCGCCACCTCTATTAGAATTACCCACAGACCGCCCCCGCCCAGCTATACAAACTTTCCGAGGCGGTACAGAGCAACTGCAACTAGATAGCCAGCTAACCCAGCAGCTGAAAAAGCTCTCTCAAAAGTCTGGAAGCACTCTGTTTATGACACTGTTGGCGGGTTTTGTAGTGTTACTGTCTCGTTACAGTGGACAAACAGATTTGGTGGTTGGCTCACCGATCGCTAATCGCAATCGCCAAGAAATCGAACCATTAATTGGCTTTTTTGTCAATACATTGGCGCTAAGATTCGATCTTTCCCCAGAACCGAGCTTTGAAGCCTTACTAGCGCAGGTGCGAAAAGTTACTCAAAACGCCTACGAGCATCAGGATTTACCCTTTGAAATGTTAGTGGAAGAGTTGCAACTGGAGCGGAACTTGGATCGCAATCCCTTGACGCAGGTGGTATTTGCCCTCCAGAATGCGCCAACTGCGCCTTGGGATTTTCCTGGTGTCAGGGTCCAGGATATGCCTTCAGGACTGGACTCGGTTCGAGTTGACCTAGAACTTTACTTGTGGGACGTACCAGAAGGTCTGGGAGGCTTTTGCTCGTATAACAGGGATTTGTTTGATGGGACAACTATTGCCCGGATGATGCAAAATTTTGTAACTTTATTAGGGGCAATTGTTGACAATTCCCAACAATCGGTGGCTTTACTACCCTTGCTAACAGAGGGCGATCGCCATCAACTATTAAAGGAATGGAATGATACCCAAACCGATGATCCCTACCACAAGTGTATTCATCAATTAGTAGAAGAAAAGGCAGAACAGACTCCCGATGCAATCGCAGTAGTCTGTGGAAATCAACAACTGACCTATGCACAGTTGAACAATCGCGCTAATCAGTTAGCTCATTACCTGCGGTCTTTGGGGCTAGAAACCGAGCAGTTGGTGGGGATTTGTGTAGAGCGATCGCCCTTAATGCTCGTGGGAATTTTAGGAATTCTCAAAGCAGGCGGTGCTTACGTGCCGCTTGACCCTGAGTATCCCCAAGAACGTCTGAGCTTGATGTTAGAGGACAGTCAAGTTTCGTTACTGCTGACCCAATGGACACTCATTGAAAAATTACCCCAACATCCAGCCAAACCTGTATTTTTAGATGAAATTTGGCAACAAATTGCCCAAAACAGCCAAGAAAATCTCACGGGAATCGTCACTGCTGCTAACTTAGCCAATGTAATTTATACTTCTGGGTCTACAGGTAAACCGAAAGGGGTAATGGTTGAGCATCAAGGATTGTGCAACCTAGCTCAAGCTCAGATTCAGGCTTTTGGTTTGCATTCTGATAGTCGAATTCTCCAGTTTGCTTCCTTGAGTTTTGATGCTTGTATATCAGAAATTTTGATGTCCTTGGGATCGGGAGGGACACTTTATCTAGGAAGCAAAGATTCTCTAATGCCCGGTACGCCCTTAATTGAGCGATTACGAGATTATGCCATTACCCATATCACCCTACCACCATCGGCATTAGCTGTTCTGCATAAAGTCGAACTGACTACCCTGCAAACCATAATTGTCGCGGGAGAAGCCTGTGCGGTTGAACTTATCAAACAATGGTCAGCGGGGCGCAATTTCTTTAATGCTTATGGACCGACAGAAGGAAGCGTCTGTGCAACTCTGGCAAAATGCACCCCTTTCGACCCAAAAGTTACCATTGGTCGTCCCATTGCCAACGTCCAAGTTTACATTTTAGACTCCCAGTTACAGCCTGTACCGATTGGTGTACCAGGAGAATTACATATTGCTGGCGTTGGGGTAGCCAGAGGCTATCTCAACCGACCAGAATTAACCCAAGAGAAATTTATCTCCAATCCCTTTGGCCCATCAAAATTGTATAAAACCGGGGATTTAGGTCGTTATTTAGCGGATGGGACGATTGAATACCTGGGACGCATCGACAATCAAGTGAAGATTCGGGGTTTTCGCATAGAACTGGGTGAAATTGAAGCAGTTGCAAGCCAACACCCCTTAGTACAGGAAAGTGTCGTCATAGCAAGAGAAGACATCCCTGGTGATAAACGTCTGGTGGCTTATTTAGTTCCGGCTCTCCAGGGTCAAGTTTTACCAGAACAGTTGGCGCAATGGCAAGGCGAGTATGTTAGTGATTGGCAAAAACTCTATGAACAATCCTATAGCCAACAGCAAACCCCAACAGATGACCCCACCTTCAATATTAGTGGTTGGAACAGTAGTTATACTGGCAAAGCCATTCCCGATTCAGAAATGCGGGAGTGGGTTGAGAGTACGGTGAGCCGAATTTTGCTAGGGAAACCGCAGCGAGTGTTAGAAATTGGTTGCGGTAGTGGGTTATTGCTATTTCGCGTTGCTCCCCATTGTCAAGAATATTGGGGAGCGGATTATTCCTCAGCAACTATTCGCAATCTGGAGCGATTATGTGGGGAGATCCAGGGTCTAGAAAATGTCCGCCTGCTACACAAAACAGCAGATAACTTTGAAGGTATCCCCCAAGGAGCCTTTGATACGGTGGTTGTGAACTCAGTAGTACAGTATTTTCCCAGTGTGGACTATCTGTTACAGGTTTTAGAAGGGGCAATGACAGCGATCGCCTCTCAAGGTAAGATATTCGTGGGGGATGTCCGTAGTTTACCCTTGCTCTTGCCATACCATGCCGCCGTACAGTTAGCCCGCGCCGAGTCTGACAAAACCGTTGAACAATGGCAACAGCAGGTACATCAGACTGTGGCTGCCGAAGAAGAACTACTCATTGATCCCAGATTTTTCATTGCTCTACAACAACGTTTTCCCCAGATTACTTGGGTAGAGATTCAACCTAAGCGCGGTCATGCTCAAAATGAGTTAACCCAATTCCGCTATGATGTCACTCTGCATCTAAGTACTAATGTGGAGAAAAGGGCAGTTCCTTGGTTAAATTGGCAACTTGACCAACTTTCGTGGACACAATTACAAGATCAGCTCAAGTTGGTTCAGCCAGAATGGTTAGGAATCAGAGATGTACCTAATCAACGGCTACAACAGGCGCGGCAGGTTTTAGGCTGGTGGGAAAATCCTCCTGCCGCCTCTACGGTGGGAGAACTGCGACAACGGTTAGCCGCACAGCCAATGGTGGGGATCAATCCTGAGCAAATTTGGCAGATAGGAGAGGAGTTAGGCTACACAGTCCACCTCAGTTGGTGGGAAAGTAGTCAGGATGGTTGTTTTGATGTGGTATTGAGCCGTAACAGTTCAACGCCAGTTTCTGATATACAATCATACCCAAGTTTTTGGGAGCATGAGACAATTACAACTAAACCCTGGACTGACTATACGAACAATCCCCTCTATGGTAAGTTAGTCCAGAAGCTTGTGCCGCAAGTGCGGGAATTTATCCAACAAAAGCTACCCAATTACATGATTCCTCAAGCTTTTGTCCTGCTAAATGCTTTACCCTTAACTCCCAATGGTAAAGTAGATCGTCGCGCATTACCTACACCTGATACAGCTTCCAGAAATCTGGGAACGGGTTTTGTCTCACCTCGCACTCCTATTGAAGCTCAAATGGCACAAATCTGGAGTGAAGTTTTGGGATTGGAACGCATTGGGGTTAAGGATAATTTCTTTGAACTAGGCGGACATTCTCTATTAGCCACTCAGGTGATCTCTCGTTCCCGCGATATTTTCTCGGTGGAATTGTCCTTACAAAATTTGCTGGAGTATCCAACTATCGTCAATTTAGCCCAAATGATTGAGGTACTTGGGGTTAGTCAAATATCTATTACCGAAACCCCAGAAGATTACGAAGAGGGAGAATTATAGAAAAATTTCCCCGCTTTCAAAGTAGGTAGCTCATCACTTTGTTGCGAAAATCAAAGCCCAAAAAGCTGATAATTTCGTAGGGTGGGCACTCAGGGGGAACGGTAGAGGGCAATACGGCTCAGATAGGGTTGGGGAATGTGGGGGGTGTGAAAGAATAATTGTTGGTGCGATTCGTTGTTATATTTTTATAAAATTTAAACCGATGAAAACAGTTAATTTTTTGTCTCATCTCAATGATTTAGGAATAAATGTCTGGGTGGAAAATGATAAGCTGCGTTATCGTTCACCCAAGGGAGTAATAATTCCAGAATTACTGCAAGAGTTAAAAGAGCGTAAAGAGGAATTAATCGCTTTCTTGCGCCAACAAGCGGAGGATTTAAATCAAGCAGAAACCTATGATGTCGTAATTTGTGGTGGTGGATTAGCGGGTTTAACTTTAGCAAGACAGTTAAAATTGCAAAAGCCTAATATGGCGATCGCCGTGCTTGATAAAATGTCTGGTCTTTCACCAGAAGCTAGTTTTAAGGTGGGAGAGTCAACGGTTGAAGTGGGAGCTTTTTATTTAGCGAATACTCTGCAATTAACCGATTACTTTGAAGAACAACATTTAGTTAAACTGGGATTACGATATTTCTTTAACAATAGTGCTACCAATTTCCAAGAAAGACCAGAACTAGGACTATCAGAGTTTCATGCTCCCAATTCTTATCAAATAGATCGGGGAAAATTGGAAAATGATTTGCGCCAGTTTAATATGGAAGCGGGAGTAGAATTACGGGAAGGTTGTTTAGTTAATGAAATTGCTCTCGCGGAAGGATTACAGCAACATCATAAAGTTGTTTATACCCAAGGTGATGGAGATAATAGAAAAAACAAAATCATTAAAGCAAGGTGGGTAGTTGATGCAATGGGTCGCCGTCGATTTCTGCAAAGGAAACTGGGTTTAGATAAACCTAATAATGATAACTTTGGTGCTGTTTGGTTTCGGGTTAATGGTCGCTTTGATATCGGCGATTTTGTCCCTAGCAGTGAAGAAAAATGGCATAATCGTGTTCCCAACAAAAATCGTTATTATTCTACGAATCATTTATGCGGTGAAGGCTACTGGGTTTGGACAATTCCTTTATCTACTGGTCATACCAGTATCGGGATTGTGGCTCGTCAAGACATTCATCCTTTGAAGAATTATTATAACTACGAATTGGCTTACCAATGGTTACAGAAAAACGAACCTGTTTTGGCTTGTCACTTAAAAGATAAAGAGCCTGAAGACTTTAGGAAAATGCCCAAATATAGCTACTCATCTAAACAAGTATTTTCCTCGAATCGTTGGGCTTGTGTGGGTGAAGCTGGAACATTTCCCGATCCATTTTATTCTCCAGGTACAGATAATATTGGATTTGGTAATTCATTAACGACCCAGTTAATCGCACTCGATTTGGAAGATAAACTTACCAAAGAAAAGGTTGAAGATGCTAATTATTTTTACATAAGCTATAGCGATGGGGTCACGTTAAATATTCAAAATGCCTATAACTGTCTGGGAAATGGGATAGTAATGGCGACAAAATTCATCTGGGATACTTTGTCAGGATGGACATTTAGTGGTTTGATGATGTTTAATTCTATCTTCCTTGATCAGGATTTTAGAACAAGAGTTCAAGAGATAAATAGCAAATTTTTCCCCCTTTCCTATCGGATGCAACAGTTATTTAGAGATTGGGCGAATAAATCTTTAAATCGGGTTAACTTTGAATTTATTGATTATTTAGCGATTCCTTTTGTTGATGAACTGCGAACCCGTAATTTAAAATCTAACAAAACTAAGTCGGAAATCATTGAAAATTATCTCAGTAGCCTCAAATTATTGGAGGAAGTGGCGCAAGTTATGTTTCACTTAGCCCTAGAAGATACCATGCCAGATATGTTATCTAAAGTTAACTCTAATTCATGGTTAAATGCCTGGGCAATTAGTCTAGATATTAGTAAATGGGAGGCGGATGGACTTTTTACTCCTAAGAGCGAACCGCGCAATTTAAACTTGATTAAACAACAGCTTTGGGAGGCAATTGGCAAGTGAAAGTAGTAGAGTTTTTATCTTATTTAAATAGTTTAGATATCAAAGTTTGGCTGGAGGAGCAGAAGCTACGATATCAGGCTCCCAAGGGAGTAATGACATCAGAAATTAAGCAAGCAATCGGGACTAGAAAATCTGAAATTCTGGACTTTTTAAAACAAGCAAAAACGCCGACGAATACTGCTGAATTAGCGATTATTCCTGTCTCACGGGATGAAGATTTACCCCTATCTTTTGCCCAACAGCGGCTCTGGTTTCTGCACCAGCTATCACCGGACAGCACTGCTTACAATCTGTTGGAGGCGTTGCGGCTAGAAGGTGCGCTAAATTTAGTGGCTCTGGAACAGAGTTTGACTGAACTGATTCGTCGTCACGAGATATTAAGAACTACTTTTCCCATGGTAGACGGAAAACCTATCCAGCGAATTGCTCCGCCCTCAACAGTAACCTGGCAAATCGAGGATTTACAGGGGTTATCTACAGAAGAACAAACGGCGCAATTTCGACAGATGGCGATCGCTGCTGCATTAAAACCCTTCGATTTGGCAGGAGAACCCCTAGTACAGTTTACGTTACTGAAACTGAGTCCCTATTCGTATATACTGCTGTTGAAGATGCACCACATTATCTACGATGGTTGGTCATTGAGTATTTTCTTCGGTGAATTATCTCAGTTATATGAAGCTTTCACTCAAGGTTTACCCTCCCCTCTAGCTGAATTACCGATCCAGTACGCGGATTTTGCCGTTTGGCAACGTCAGTGGCTCACAGGTGAAGTCCTAGATCGCCAACTGAATTACTGGCGAGAACAATTAGCAGGGTTAACTCCCATCTTGGAACTGTCAACGGATTATCCCCGTCCCCCAGTTCAGACTTTTCAAGGTGGGGTTGAGTGTTTTCAACTGGATCGCCACCTGACGCAACGCCTCAAGCAGTTGAGCCAGGAGTCAGACGCTACGCTGTTTATGACCCTACTAGCAGCTTTTTTGGTCTTAATTTCTCGTTATAGTGGTCAGTTGGATCTGGTGGTTGGCTCCCCCATTGCCAACCGCAACAGCAAGAGTGTCGAGCCGCTCATGGGGTTTTTTGCTAATACCCTAGCATTCAGGGGTAATCTCTCTGGAAACCCCAGCTTTCGAGAATTCCACGAGCAAGTGCGACAAACAACATTGTCCGCCTATGCTCACCAGGATTTACCCTTTGAAATGTTGGTGGAAAAGTTGCAGCTAGACCGCGATTTGAGTCGTAATCCCCTGGTACAGGTGCTGTTTTCTCTCCAGAATACCCCCCAATCTTCTAGCAATTTGTCAGGTTTAATTATCGAAAATATGCCCTTACCACTTGATGTCAGGGCCAGATTTGACTTGGAAGTGAACTACTGGGAAATTCCAGGAGGTCTGGAGGGTGTTTGGTGCTATAACTCTGATTTATTTGATGCAACCACAATTACTCGTATAGGGGAACATTTTCAAACTTTACTCCAAGCAATTGTGGCAAATCAAGAAATGCGAATTTCGGAATTACCACTGTTAAGTCCAGCCCAGCGTCATCAATTATTGGTGGAGTGGAATGATACACAAGTAGACTATCCCCATGATTTGTGCATTCATCAGTTGTTTGCGGAGCAGGTAGAGCGCAACCCGGATGCTGTGGCGGTGGTATTTGAAGAGCAACAACTTACATATCATGAATTAAATTGTCGAGCTAATCAGTTAGCGCATTACTTGCAGTCTTTGGGTGTGGGTGCGGATGTACTGGTGGGTATTTGTGTGGAGCGCTCTTGGGAGATGATTGTGGGATTACTTGGTATTCTCAAGGCGGGTGGTGCTTATGTGCCCCTTGACCCTGAGTATCCAACTGAGCGGTTGCGCTTTATGTGGGCAGATGCTCAAGTTTCAGTCTTATTAACCCAACAGCATTTAGTTGAGAAATTACCTGAACATCAAGTGCCTGTCGTTTGCTTAGATACCGACTGGCTGGTGATCTGTGAATCTAGTCCGGAGAGTCCAATCACTGAGGTGCAACCTGGTAACTTAGCTTATGTGATTTATACCTCCGGTTCTACTGGCACACCCAAGGGAGTAGTCGTCAATCATCAGGCTGTAAATCGACTCGTCAAAAACACTAACTATGTACAGTTAACACCTGATGACTGCGTTGCTCAAGCGGCAAATATTGCTTTTGACGCCGCAACCTTTGAAATTTGGGGAGCATTGCTCAACGGAGCAAAGTTAGTGATGATCACTAAATCTGTCTTACTTTCCCCTCAAGAATTTGCTGCCAATATCCGCGATCGCGAAGTCAGCGTCTTATTTTTAACCACAGCTTTATTCAATCAGTTAGCTAGTTTTGTACCACAAGCATTTAGTTCTCTTAGATATCTACTATTTGGTGGTGAAGCGGTTGACCCCCAATGGGTGCAAGAAGTCTTAGAAAAAGGCGCTCCAAAACAACTGCTCCATGTCTATGGTCCTACAGAAAATACCACTTTTTCTTCTTGGTATTTGGTAGAGGAATTAACAACGATCGCCACAACAATCCCCATTGGTCGGGCAATTTCTAATACACAAATCTATTTGTTAGACCAAAACTTACAACCAGTTCCCGTAGGTGTACCAGGAGAGTTACACGTTGGTGGAGCAGGTTTAGCACGGGGCTATCTCAACCGACCAGAGTTAACACAGGAGAAATTTATCCCCAACCCTTTTGATAATTCAAAATTATATAAAACCGGGGACTTGGCACGCTATTTACCTGATGGCAATATCGAATACTTGGGACGCATTGATCATCAAGTTAAAATTCGTGGCTTCCGCATTGAATTAGGCGAAATTGAAGCCGTACTTAGTCAACATGAGGATGTTCAAATATCTTGCGTCATTGTCCGCGAAGATACCCCAGGTGAGACTTGTACTGAGCGTAGCCGAAGTAAGCAGTTAGTCGCCTATATTGTGCCGCAAAAAGATGTCACACTCACAACTAGCGAACTGCGTCAGTTTCTTGGCAATAAACTACCTGGATACATGATACCAAGTGCTTTTGTGATGTTGGACTCTTTACCACTTACTCCTAATGGTAAAATAGACCGCCACGCCTTGAAAGCACCTGCTCACACCAGTAACTCCGATAGATTTATCGAAGTGCGTAATCAATTGGAATTGAAACTGCTGCAAATCTGGTCGAATATTCTTAAAGTTGACAAAATTGGGGTACAGGATAACTTTTTTGATTTGGGTGGTCATTCTCTTTTAGCTCCCTATTTAATGACTCAAATTAAGCAGCAGATTGGTAAAGATATTCCTGTAAAAGACCTGTTTCAAAACCCCACAATAGAACAGTTAGCAGCAATTATCCAAAAAGAATCCGATGATTCTTCTCCATCTTGTTTAGTAGCAATTCAGCCCAATGGTTCAAACTTACCTTTCTTCTGTGTTCCCGGTGCAGGGGGTAGACCTTTTTACTTCTATCACTTAGGACGTTGTTTAGGAGATGATCAACCGTTATACAGTTTTGAAAATAATCTGTATCAGGAATTAGGTGCGATTACTCATATTGAGGATATGGCTAGTATTTACATTGAAGCCATGCAAGCTGTTCAGCCACAGGGACCATACTTTTTAGGCGGACATTCTTATGGGGGAAATGTAGCTTTTGAAATGGCTCAACAGTTGCGTAACCAGGGACAGGAAGTTGCTTTGTTGGCAATAGTTGATTCTTCAGCACCAACCTATAAAGATAAACAAATGCTGATTGATTATATTAATTGGGATCATGCGAGGTGGTTAGTTGAAGTGAGCAAAGGCATAGAAGTTTATTTAGAAAAGAATGTGGATATTTCTTATGATACTCTGCAATCTTTGACTGTGGATGAGCAACTAAAATACGTTTTACAGTATTTCAAAATGGCTAATATGCTGCCTCCAAATGCTGAAATTACCCAGTTGACAAATATCGTCCAAGCTTATAAAAATAGTTGTTTATGTCTAGTTGATTATGTACCAAAACAGCCTTATTCAGGTAAATTGACAATTCTCCGCGCTAATGAGGATCTACCAGAAGACCCTAATGGTTATTTAAATGCTGAGGTTTCACAGGATTTATCCTTGGGCTGGAGTGAGTTTTCTAGCGAGCCAGTGGATATTCATTTTGTCCTCGGAAACCATATCACAATTATGGTTGAACCCCATGTCCAGGTTTTAGCCGAAAAGTTGAAAGCTTGTATTCAGCAAGCACAAACAAACATCTAAATGATGAGTGGGGTTGATCACAATGAAAACCAATATAAACAAGTGTGAGTAAAAATGGATAAAAACGAATTTATCAGTATATTTGACAGTTTAATTTTCAATACCTCGACTAGAGATTACTATGGTGAAAAAGAGTTTTTCAATGTGGGTTATTGGCACTCTGATACTCAAAATCAGCATGAAGCCTGTTTTAATCTGATGGAAAAGCTGTTAGAATTTATTCCAAGAAAGCAGGGAAATATCCTCGATGTTGGTTGCGGTTTGGGAGCAACTACCAGTCATCTCCTTAACTATTATTCCCCTGCGGATGTTGTGGGCATTAATATTTCCAGAAAACAAATCGAAAGAAGTATAGTTAATGCGCCAGGCTGCAAATTTATTTGCATGGATGCTGTGCAGATGGAATTTGAGGATGATTTTTTTGATAACATTATCTGTGTGGAGGCTGCTTTTTACTTTAACACAAGAGAGAAGTTTCTGAAAGAGGCAATGCGAGTATTGAAGCCAGGGGGAAATCTGATCCTCGCCGATCTCATTTTCGACACTACAAAGTATTTTGGTGATTTGATTGTTCCTGAAAATATTGTCAAAGATAAAGATATTGAAGATTATAAACGTCTTTATCAACAAGCAGGATTTCAGCCAATAGAATTTGTGGAAGCGACAGAGGTATGCTGGAAAATACACTACCGAGATTTAAAATCTTCGATTATAGAGGAATTTAACACAGGAAAGATAGATGAAGAAACTTATAATTTCAATGTGGTTGCTATAGATGCTTTGCTAGATTCTTCATCTATAGATTATTTGTTGGTTTCAGCAAAGAAGCCAGTAAACTTACTGTAATATTTTGTTCTGTTTTTATTTGATGAGGTAAGACAATGTTTCAGTTGCTATCAGGCAAAAAAGTGGTGATTATTGGTATAAGCTCAGGGATTGATTTGGCGATCGCCAAAAAAATGGTAGAAATGGGGGCAAAAGTTGTACTTTCCCACTCATCTCAAGAGAAATTAAATGAGGCGATGGCGTTGATTTCTCTGGGAATTGAGGGTAAAACTGTTGATTTGTTGAATGAGGATGCAGTCAATGGTTTTTTTGAGCAGATCGGCAATTTCGATCATTTGATTGTAACGGCGATGGGAGACAGAAATATGCCGCGCTCGCTTTTAGCAGAGATGACCACCGAAACGGCTCAAGGTGCGATGGATAAATTCTGGGGGACGTTCTTGGCTGTGCGTGGATCGTTGAAAAATATAGCGCCTGACGGCTCTATTACCCTCACATCCAGTGTCAGTATCTTCAAATCTTCAAAAATGGGCGGTATTTCCGCGATCGCCGCAGCGAATGGTGCTGTTGCGGTGTTTGGGCGCTCACTGGCCTTAGAAATTGCACCGATTCGGGTCAACGTGATTGCGCCTGGACTGATAGAAGATACAAGTATCTGGAGCAGTCAAAGCGAATCTGAACGCTCAGACCTGACAAAATGGGCGATCGCCGCCTTACCTGTCGAGCATCTTGGTCAACCTGAAGAAATCGCGCAAGCAGTGTTAAGTGTAATTACTAATCCCTATCTCACAGGGGTGATTTTGCCTGTGGATGGTGGTGTAACTTTACTTTGAATTGTCAGTAACCCAGCCCTAAAGGGACTGGGCTTGTAAGAGAAATCAAGCAAGCTGTACTGACCAGACCACCCTGAGCGGAGTCGAAGGGAGTCCACGGGTAGCCGTTATTTGAATGATTAATTTTTCATATTCAGCATTCATAATTTATCTTATTTCTAAAATATGCCAACCCAAGTTGTTCAAGCTCAACCCATAACAAATGCTTTTTCAGATTTTACTCAATTTTTGGCAGGTGTAAAAGCGATTGCGGCACCTTATTGGTATCCAACAAAGCAAGGTGAAAGAGCATTCTCAGACGTGATTCGTTCATGGGGAATGCTGATTCTCCTGATATTACTAATAATCGCGCTTGTGGGTATGAATGCTTTTAGTAGTTTCGTTAATCGTTATTTGGTCGATACTCTGATTCAAGAAAAAGATTATTCTAAGTTCATTAATACCTTATCAGTCAATATTGTTGTACTTGTTTTTGTAACGCTTTTAGTAGGATTTTCTAAATTTGTCAGAAAACAAATTGCTCTTGATTGGTACAACTGGCTCAATTATCATATTTTAGATAAATATTTAAGCAATCGTGCTTATTATAAAATTAACTTTAAAGCAGATATTGATAACCCAGATCAGCGTTTATCCCAAGAAATTGAACCTGTTACCACTAAAGCTCTGAATTTTTCGGCTACTTTACTGGAAAAAGTCCTGGAAATGGGGACTTTTTTCATAATTATCTTGTCAATTTCCCAACAGATTGCGGTTATTTTGCTTGCTTATACAATTATAGGTAATTTTATTGCCATTTACTTAAATCAAGAATTGACTAAAATTAATCAAGAGGAACTCGTATTTAAAGCTGACTACAATTATTCCTTGACGCATGTTAGGAATCACGCTGAATCGATAGCTTTTTTTCAAGGAGAACCCCAAGAATTAAATATAATTGCGAAGCGATTTAATCATCTTTTCAAAAATACCCAACGCAAGATAGGTTGGGAGAGAGGGACGGACATTTTTAGCAGAGGATATCAATCTATTATCCAAATATTCCCCTTTTTAGTACTTGCACCTTTATATATTAGAGGTGAAATTGATTTTGGACAACTGGGACAAGCCGCTTTAGCTTCTAATATGTTTGCTATTGCAATGGGTGAATTAATCAGTGAATTTGGGACTTATGGACAATTTTCTAGTTACGTTAAGCGTTTAACTGAGTTTTCAAATGCTTTAGAAGCAGTTACTAAAAAACCAGAGAATGTCAGTACCATTAAAACAGTAGAAGAAAACCATATCGCTTTTGATCATGTCACTTTACAAACACCCGACTATGAGCAGGTGATTGTTGAAGAATTATCACTTTCTGTCAAAGCAGGAGAAGGTTTATTAATTGTTGGCCCTAGTGGTCGAGGTAAAAGTTCTCTGTTGAGAGCGATCGCTGGTTTGTGGAATGCGGGGACTGGTCGTCTGGTGAGACCACCCTTAGAAGAAGTCTTATTTTTGCCGCAACGTCCTTATATAATCTTAGGAACTTTGCGCGAACAGTTACTTTATCCTAGTACAAATCGTCAAATACCTGACGCAGAACTGAAAGATATTTTGCAACAAGTTAATCTGCAAAACTTACTAAGTCGAGTCGATAACTTCGATACAGAAGTTCCTTGGGAGAACATATTATCGCTGGGAGAACAACAACGCCTTGCATTTGCACGACTGTTAGTTACTCATCCTAGTTTCACTATATTAGATGAAGCAACGAGTGCTTTAGATTTGAAAAATGAAGGTAATTTATATCAACAATTACAAGAGAGAAAAACAACATTTATTAGTGTGGGACATCGGGAAAGTTTATTTAATTATCATCAATGGGTTCTGGAACTTTCACAAAATTCCAGTTGGCAACTTTTGACTGTACAGGATTATCGGCGACAAAAAACCACAGAAATTGCCACTACTAGTTCTTTGACCCTTATTAAGAATAATGCTTGAAAAGGCTCATACTACATTATGAAGTGCAACTTTAGTTTCTTATCTGTTCCTTGTTCCCTGTTCCCTTTTTTTGTAAGATTGAAGAGGATGTTGGAAAAGTTTATGGCTAAGAGGTTGTTTGAAAAGTATTATATGAAACCCATAATCTCCAAAAACCTAACCCCCCTACCCCCCTTCCCTACAAGGGAATGGGGGTTTTAAAGCCTCTCCCCTGCAAGGGGAGAGGTTTGGAGAGGGGTCAGTC